>JBDGTL010000065.1:0-2919 GCA_042216905.1 Halodesulfurarchaeum sp. | reverse complement strand
CAGCCGACTGTAGATCGGCTTGCCCCCCGTTCAAATCGGGGAGGGCGGATTTTTGCTGCGAACGAAGTGAGCGGTCAAAAATCCAGCCGACGCGATTTGAGCAGGGAATGGGAGATGAGCGAGTGAAACGAGGGAATGGGAGTGACTGAGTTCAAATCGGGGAGGGCGGACTCGGCTCTCCATTTGACGTCTACGATCTCCAGTCGACCGAAGATCGGCTTTCACCTGTCATCGTGAGCGAAGCGAGTGGGGAACAGTGAAACGAGCGGGCGAGTTGAAAACTGTGAGACGAACGGAGGGAGCCCTGGATCCGTTGTGTCGCATCGGCATGGGGGAGTGGAACCATCGAGCGGGCCCAATACGATACTTCGAAACGGAAAACAAGGATATCTGTGCGCGCTCCGTTACTCGGATGTCTTCGCGATTTCCTCCCGATAGACGTTCAATATTATGTATTACCGGGGAGTAGACGTAATCGATCGGTCGAGCTATTTCGGGAGCCGGACCGAGTCAGGGTTTGGAGCGGGGAGGACGGGCGAATCAATGGAAGGGGACTGCGACACGGGAACACCGGGATCGAGGAGGGATAGCCTGGGCGCTTCCCTGACGGCGTATCTGGCATCGCTGCCCCCGGAATTTGTGACCACCCGGCTCCCGGAATACCCGGGAACGAATAGACACCGATCCGCGCTGCTTCTGGGGCTCTTCCTCGTCCTGACTGTCCGCCTCCTTACCCTTCCGGCCGTCTTCCAGGACGGTGGTATCGTCCTCTCGTCGAACGACCCCTACTACTATCGATACTGGGTCGACGTGTTGAACGCAGGGGGGTGGTGGCCGTGGGACTTACCACCGTCCGTCGCGACCGGGGAACCGCTGTTCGTCACAGTCCTATGGCTCGGGTCGATACTGTTCGGAGGTGACCGCTTTGCCTCTGGCTTCGTCCTGGCCTGGTATCCGGTCCTGTCCGCGTTGGTCACCGGCTATCTCGTCTACGCACTCGGGGCCAGGGTGAGCGGGAATGCCGCCGTCGGCCTTGCCTCGCTCCTCTTCTTTGCAGTAACTCCCGCACATGCAATTCGCACGTCGTTGGGATTCGCGGATCACCACGCCTTCGATTATCCCTGGCTCGTGCTCACGCTTTACGCGCTCGTCGTCCTCCTCGACGGAGACGCCCTCGACAGGAAGTCCGCCACGACGTCGGCGATCCTCGGAATCGGTCTCGCTGGACAGGTGCTCGCCTGGGAGGCGGGACCTCTTCTCGTCGTTCCTGTGGGATTCGCGGTCGCCGGGGGGACGCTCGTTTTCCTCACCACCGACCGGGAGCGGTCGTCCGTGCGCTTTGATGGGCCGTCTTCCGGGATCGCACTCGGTGTCGGTTTCGGTGCCACACTCGTCCTCGCGGCACATCTCGCACTTGGGTGGCACACTCGAGTCATCGTGTACAGTATGGGAGTCCTCTTCGTCGGTGTGGTCGGAGTTCTCGTTCTCGTTCGGGTGGCCCAGATGGCGGGTCTCTCCACTGGTCAGGTCCTTTTGATCGAATTGATAGCGATCGGGGCCGGTCTTTTACTCGTCATTCCTGCCGTTCCCGACCTCTCCCTCGGCGTACAACGGGGACTGGCGTTCCTCGGGAGCGACACCCGGATCGGCGAGATGTCTTCGATCGGATCCCATTATGGCCCCGTGCGAGGAATGGTGATACTTCTCGGATTGGCACCGTTTCTGGCCCTTGGCGCCATCCCCCTGGCGGTCCGGGATGGGATACGATCACGGAACCCGGGGTGGGTTGCCGTCCTCGTGTACGTGGGCTACTTTTCCAGTCTCGCCGTCGTACAACGTCGATTCGCCGGTGAACTCGCCCCGGTTCTCTCTGTCCTGGCCGGGTTGGGCCTGGGGACGTTTCTCGCGTGGGTTGGGGTCGTCGGTCCATCGAACCAGGACGTCGCGGGTTCGGCGGCCCCGGACGAATCGGGTCCTCAGGTCCGTCATTCAGATCGGACGCGCCTGAGCCTCCTTGGGGGATTGCTGGGAGTCGTGGTCGGGAACGGGGCCCTGTTTACCGGGTTGATCAGTCGGCGCGTCACGATCGATCCCGCCGCCTTCCGGACGGCAGTCTGGATGCGGGAGTACGCTCGCGAGCACTCACTCACGTATCCCGACAATTACGTCCTCAGCGAGTGGGGGCGAAACCGGATGTACAACTACGTCGTAAACGGACACTCGCGGTCGTACGACTATGCGAGACGCCACTACGAGGCCTTCCTGTTCACGAGCGACGCCGAGGGCTGGTACGAGGAATTCGCGGGCCGGGTCGGGTTCGTCGTAACCCGAGACTTCGAGTCCGTCGGCGACCTTCATCCCTTTCGACTCCTGTCCCGGTTGCACGGGGCGTTCGGGAGTGCCACCGCCGAGGCACCCGGTGTCGGACACTTCCGGGCGGTCTACTCGAGTCCAGAGGGGACGTATAACGTGTTCACGCTGGTTCCTGGTGCGCGGATCACGGGACGAGTCCAGTCCGACGGGGCGACTGAGATATCGACCGACGTTTCCATTGCCGGTGCGGAATTCGACTACTCCCGACGGATCGATACCGAAGCAAACGGCACGTTCTCAGTGACTGTCGCTCATCCAGGGGAGTATCGCCTGGGTGACCGACGTGTTCAGGTGGCCGAGGAAGCCGTACGAACGGGTCGAACCCTTCGACTCGCTACGAGGTCCCAGGACGGGTAATAGAGACGAAGGGTGGGGTCCGATCATCTGGTCTCCTGGCGGGTTCCCCCGAGTACCGAACCGAACGTTCCGACCACCGTCGTTCACGTACCGTCGACCTGACAATCGGTACTGCCGTCGGTCGAGTGAGTTGTCACTATTGAGCAGGTGCTCACCGTGTGGTATCGTCGTCGGGCCGCAGGGCGGGGA
>JBDGTL010000091.1:0-3686 GCA_042216905.1 Halodesulfurarchaeum sp. | reverse complement strand
TACCGGTGGCCCCCACTAAGGCGTTCGCCCCGGCTCCCGGGAGCCATCACGATTCCCCGCTCCACTCACGGCGGGACACGCGGTCCACGAGATTGCCACAAGACGGTTCGAAATGGAGGTGTCACTACCCGTTACACCCGCCCAGTCATCGATTCGGCGCGTTCGAACACCTCGTCTCGATGCGAGATGGATTCAATGGGTATCCGACCGACCATCCATTCCCGGCCACAGCCAGACGAGGAAATACAGGCGCGATATACCTTCCACCCGGTAGATTTCTCCTTCGCCCCGTACAGCAGAGAGGCTCCACAAAACGGACAGTCTTCCTCGGGGTGTTCACGGAACCACATGGGCCCGGATTGATCCGGCTTCCCTTATGAACCTCACCCGGAGGGTACCTTTTTGTCACAGGCCGAGGAGGATATTGCCATGACCGACGGTCCGCACGTGTTTCTCGTCCCGTCGAGCAACTCTGCCGCCCGAGAAAACTTTGATCGGACCGTACTCGATGGCGTCGAGGTCGAAGTGATAGAGTCGCACTCGTCCCTGTCGTTCACGCCCGAACGTCTCCCGGTCTGGGGGACGAAAGAGGGCAATCTCTCCACGTGGGAGCAATTACGAGAGGGAGACTATCTACTGTTCTATCAAGAGGGAGCGTACGCCTACGCTGCCCGGATTCTGACCACCGAGGAAAGCGAGGACCTCGCTCGCACACTCTGGCCGGATCACGAAGAAGATAGCCCGTGGAAGTACATCATGTATTTGCAGGACGTCTTTCCGATCGACGTATCCCGATCCGAGATCAATGACCTCGCCGACTACTCGGACGGATTCGCCCCGATGGGGTTCCAGACGCTGAACGATGCGGCCGTTTCGGCAATTCGATCCGAACACGGATCGATATGGGAGTTTCTTCGCAGAAAATCGACCGACGTAGTGGAGGAAGGACGGGGAGAGGCACCCTTACTCGACGTCACAGAAGAGCCAAGGGTCGCAATACCGGACTCCGTACTCGACGGATTGCACTTTCCGAACGACAGAGCAGAAGACATCCTCGCGCAGGTGAACTCTGCGCTCAATGCGGGCAAACACATCGTTTTCACGGGGCCCCCAGGAACCGGGAAGACTGAGGTCGCACAACGAGTGGCTCGCCACCTGGTTGATTCGCATCCCGACATCTATACCGGAGAACAGATGACGACCGCGACTGCAGACTGGTCGACATTCGAAACAGTCGGTGGATACATGCCATTGGAAGAGACTGCTGAGAGGAACACTCTCTCGTTCCAGCCGGGCCAGGTGTTGAGACGGTTCAAGCAGGCGGGTCAGCAGCGCAACGAACTTCTCGTTATTGACGAGATCAATCGGGCCGACATCGACAAATCCTTCGGTCAGTTGTTCACTCTGCTCTCAGGACAGGGCGTACAATTGCCGTACAAACGAGGAGGTTCGGAAATCGAAATCGTACCGGCCGACGAGTCAGACGGGAGGCCAGAAGCCCACGAGTACGTTATGCCGAACTCCTGGCGAATCTTGGCTACGATGAACAGTTATGACAAGACTTCCCTCTACGAGATGTCCTACGCGTTCATGCGTCGGTTCGCGTTCGTACACGTAGACGCACCGACGCTCCCCGATGGGGAGGACGCCATGAGATCGATGGTAGAGGCCTATACCAGAGAATGGGGACTCGATCCATCGCGGGACGCGGTGGCCGGTTTGGGACAGGTGTGGCAGGCAACTAATCGTACCGACACCGATCGGAAAATTGGCCCCGCGATCCTAGAAGACATGATGCGCCACGTCGTCCACTCGCCGAAAGACGTGGAAACGGTGGTCACACAAACAGTGGCGAATTATATCTTCCCTCAACTCGAGGGAGTGCCCGAGCGACAGCGTATCGTTGCCCGGATAGCGCGAACCGATTTCGTGAACGCAGATAGACTGTGGCGGTTGGCAGGAGACGTACTCCGCGTGGCTCCAGATGAATAGAGAGGAAATACTCGACGAACTGACCCAGGACGTCCTCACGTACGTCATGCATGGGTCGTTTCCGGAGCGGCACTTCGTTGAGGAAATCAAGCCATCGGAACTTGACGAGCGATTTGCGGACTACGAGTCACTAATCCGACTCCATTTCGTCTTGCGACCGGAAGTGGTTGCCTTCGTCGAATCCCTTCCAGAACATCTCAGACACGTCAAAACACAAACGGAAAACGTTTCGAAGACCGTTCGCGGTCACGTCGAAGGTCGAATCAACTGGACGAAAACCGTACGAAATCGGTACGCACGGAATCCGCACGACGATGCGCTGTTCGTATGCGAGGATCGTTCTGAGAATTACGATGTCGACGAGAATATCGTCCTCAAACAACTCCTTTCGGTGATCTATACGACGCTTGCCGAGGCAGAACAATACCTCAAATCGGAATACGACTGGGTCACCGAACGCTGGCAAGAGAATCTCGAACTCGTCGACGTGATGATGGACATATTCGACAGGAACGTCCACGTGAGGAGGATTCGCGATCCGGAGGTGTACGAACCCACGGAAAGGATGTTGATCACGGCTGAGCAGTCGAGGCAGGGCCTATACCGCACTGCTGCTTCGCTCTTACGCGATTACCGGGATGGACTGTCCGGAGACGCCGACGCGATCAAGTCGTTACTCGAATCCACTGCGATAACGCCTGACGACGACGAGACGTTGTTCGAACTGTTCGTGCTGTTCAAATACATATCTGCGATCGAATCCATGGAAGACGGTCGATTTACCCTGAACACCATACGAACCGACAAACAAGAGATCGCCCGGCTCGAGAACGCGGACGTCGAGACTGAAATCGTTATTTATCACGACGCGTCAGCCAGACGACGGAACGTGAGTTTCGATTCCTCGCCGGACGGCGACCGTACTGACTTCAGTCGGCACGAGATGGTCCACCGCGAATCGGTCCGAACGGCACGTCAGTACTTCGACAACGAGGATCTGGGAAATCACACGGGCAGACCCGACGTGATCGTCATCGAGGTCGACCGAGACGACCATCGGGAGTACCTCATCACGGAGGTAAAGTATTCGAGTCGGCAGGAGACGGTTCGGGAGGGAATCAAGGAGACGCTCGAGTACCTCGCGTTTCTCAAACACGAAGACGAGTTCGTATACGATTCGGATACCCACTATTTCGGCAGTGGCTGGAATGGCGTCCTCGTCGTTCAGGACCTGAATCGATCCGACGTGGCCGGTTTCGAGGAGCAGGACGGGCAACCGATTCGAATTCTCCAGGCCTCCGAGGTGCAGGACCGACTCCAAGACGTGTTGGCTTCCGTGCTCTGATTCCGTCGCGGATCGAATACAACAAGGCATCGAACTGTCGTCGGGATACACGAGGTCGGCCAATCACAGTCGGGCGGGAATTCGAAGGGGGCCGCTCGGTGGTCGAGCGAGACGACGCAAGGGCCACAGAACGCAGTTCGAGGACCGCAGCGAGTCGCAGCCGTTCACCGAGCGGGGGCTTTCGAAAGACGTGAGGGTTTGGTTTCCGTCTCCTCGCGTTCGATCGATCGGAGCCGCGAACGATTCCGAAGTGACGTTCCACCACCGAGTTCGAGAGTCTACGATGCTATTTTGCGTTCAATTCGGATTAACTGGGCCCAAAGCGATCGCGAAGTGGCGCGAATCCGGG
>JBDGTL010000023.1:2224-3899 GCA_042216905.1 Halodesulfurarchaeum sp. | reverse complement strand
CCTCACTCCGTCGCCGCCTCGATCGCCTGGTCGAGGTCGGCGATGATGTCCTCGGGGTTCTCGATCCCGACCGACAGCCGGACCATGTCCTCGGTCACCCCGGCGTTGCGCATCTCCTCGTCGCTCAACTGCTGGTGGGTCGTCGACGCGGGGTGGATGATGAGGCTCTTCGCGTCACCGACGTTCGCCAGCAAACTGAACAATTCGGTTTCGTCGACCGTTTCCTGTGCGACCTCGTATCCGCCCGCGAGGCCAAACGTCAACATCCCGCCGTATCCGCCCTCGAGGTACGTCGAAGCCTCCTCGTGGGTCTGATGGCTTTCCAGGCCGGGGTAGTTGACCCAGGACACGGCGGGATGGTCCTCGAGGAATTCGGCGACAGAACGCGCGTTCTCGCTGTGTCGCTCGACGCGGAGCGGGAGGGACTCGAGTTTCTGGAGGGTCACCCACGCGTCGAACGGTGATTGCTGGTTTCCGAGGTCCCGGAGACCCCGAGCGATCCCCGCGTAGGTGAACGCGGCGTCGCCGAACCGATCGGCGAAGTTTACGCCGTGGTACGCCGGGTTCTGTGCTGCGATCTCCGGATACGTTTCTGCGTGGTCCTCCCACGGGAATGATCCGCCGTCGACGAGCACGCCGCCGACCGTGGACCCGGAACCGTGGAGCCACTTCGTCGTCGAGTGCCAGACGATGTCCGCGCCGTGCTCGAGTGGATTACAGAGGTACGGCGTGGCGAAGGTGTTGTCGACGAGGAACGGAACGCCGTTGTCCGACGCGATGTCGGCAATTCGCTCGAGGTCCGGAGTGAGGAGTGCAGGGTTACCAATCGTCTCGACGAGCACGTAGGCGGTGTCCTCGTCGATCGCCGATTCGTACTGCTCGTAATCGAGCGTGTCGACGAACCGGGCCTCGATTCCCCGACGATCGACGCTGTGCGTCAGGTACGTGTACGTCCCTCCGTACAATGCCGAGGACGCGACGACGTTGTCGCCGTTTTCCGCGAGCAGGAAGGTCGCGAGGTCGAGGGCGGCCATACCGGAGGCGGTGGCGATCGCCCCGACTCCCCCTTCGAGCGCCGCGAGTCGTTCCTGAAGCGCCGAGACGGTCGGGTTCATCAGGCGCGAGTAGATGAACCCGGGTTTTTCCAGGGCGAACTGCTGGGCGGCGTCCTCCGGATCGTCGAATTCGTAGGAGGTCGTCTGGTAGATCGGTGGGGCCCGTGCGCTCGTCTCCGAATCGGGTTCGTGCCCGGCGTGGACGCTTCGAGTCCAGAATCCGGGGCCGGTTTCGTCCGTCATCACCCCGAGGTTTCGGGCCACCACAAATAAATTCTACGAATTTTATTTTAGAAATATATTACTAATAGTAATTTATATTCCGTGACGAGCGAGGGTATGGCTGCCATGTCGAGAGCGGGGGTCCATCTCGTTCGGATCCGCCCGAAAACCACAATTACCCACAAATTACTGTAATAGCAATTAGTATACGATATCACTATTACTAAATTATATAATAATAATGATTATAATAATGATTATAATAATAATTATAATAATAATTATAATAACTATAGTTAAAATAGCATAAAACTTATTTAATAACAATAAACTTAATCTCCTATGATAGAAAGTAAATGAACTTATATAGATTAGTGTTTATATAAAATAAAAATTTG
>JBDGTL010000023.1:0-2124 GCA_042216905.1 Halodesulfurarchaeum sp. | reverse complement strand
GATGTATATTATCAACGTATTTAACCAAAACTGAATGTAGACTAAATAGCCCTTGAATAATACCCTCACATATGCGGTACGCAATATCGCACTGTGGAGTCGAGGCTCCTCGTCGTCGATACCCGCTCAATCAACTCACTGGGAGGTCCGTCGGACCTCGTGTCGTCCGAATCCGTACCGGAGGCGGTTCGCGAGTCGGCGCGAGAACCGGGCCGCCATCCTCGACCCGAAGCGCTCGGCTAGCGCCTGGTAGATGAGCGGGACCGGGACTTCCTGCTCGAGGGCTTCCGATACAGTCCAGGTACCGGTGGACCCGCCGGCGACGTGGTCGGCCACGTCCCCGAGGTCGTTCCCCTCCTCGCGGAACGCTTCCTCGCTCAATTCGAGCAGCCACGACCGGATGACTGCCCCGTTGTTCCAGGTCCTTGCGACAGCCGCGAGGTCCAGGTCGTAGCGCCCGTTGGACAGCAGTTCGAATCCCTCACCGTAGGCCTGCATCAGCGCGTACTCGATCCCGTTGTGGACCATCTTCACGTAATGGCCGGCCCCCGAGGGCCCCATCCACTCGTGTCCCTCGGGGCCGGTCGCGATCGCGTCGAAGATGGGCTCGAGGTCATCGTAGGCCCACCGGGGGCCGCCGACCATGAGCGAGAAACCGCGACCGGCCGCCGCCGGACCACCACTCGTTCCGCAGTCGAGATAGGCGGCCTGCAGGCGCTTCGCGCGGCGGATGGAGTCCTGGAAGTGGGAATTCCCCGCGTCGATTACCACGTCGACGTCGACCAGGTGGGGTTGCAACTCGTCGAGGGCCGCGTCGATCGCGTCCCCTGCTGGAACGAAAAACATGATTCGGCGTGGCGGATCGAGACGGTCGGCGACGTCTTCGACGCTGTCAGCCGGGACCGCTCCCTGCTCTACTGTGGACTCCACGGCCGCTTCGTCGATGTCGAATGCCACGACGTCGTGCCCGTCATCGAGTACGCGGTCGACCACGATCTGTCCCATCCGGCCGAGACCGATGACCCCGAGTTCCATAGTGTACAGTGGCCGATCGCGTTACGTAGTGATTCCGGTCGTCGATTCCGGACCCGGACGGGCAGACTTTCGCCAGAAATCGATCATCGATCCGGGCTCCGCCGGACGGCAACGTTTAAACCCGCTGGCTGGCATCCATCGGACATGTGCGGTGACGCCGTAGTACGTGTGTAGGCCCGCGGAGTCAATCGAGGCTCCTGTGCTTTTCGATCGGTACCACACGCCCGGCGAGGACCGGTTTCACTACCCATGACAGAGGACATTCCCGAGAACTACGACCCGGATCGGATCGAATCACGTTGGACAGCGGCGTGGCTCGAGTCGGACGTGTACGAGTACGAGGACACCGGCGCGACCGATTACCTGATCGATACACCACCCCCGTATCCGACGGGTAATCTCCACATAGGCAATGCACTCGGCTGGTGTTACATGGACTTCCTCGCCCGGTACCACCGGATGCAGGGAAAGGACGTTCTCTACCCCCAGGGTTGGGACTGTCACGGCCTTCCCACGGAGGTGAAAGTCGAGGAGGAGCAGGGCATCCACCGGACCGACGTCCCCCGGGAGGAATTCCGGGAGATGTGCGTCGAGCACACCGAGACCCAGATCGAGGCGATGCGCGAACAGATGCAGACCCTCGGGTTCTCCCAGGACTGGAGTGCGGAGTACCGGACGATGGATCCTGACTACTGGGGGAAGACCCAGCGGTCCTTCGTCGAAATGGCCGAGGACGGCTACGTCTACCGGGACGAGCACCCGGTGAACTGGTGTCCACGGTGCCAGACGGCCATCGCGGACGCGGAGGTCGAGAACGAAGAGCGAGAAGGGACGCTCTATTATATCCAGTTCCCGGGGGTGGGGAACGACGACGTCGAGATCGCGACGACCCGCCCGGAACTCCTGGCGGCGACGACCGCTGTGGCGGTCCACCCGGAGGACGAACGGTACGAGGGACGCGAGGGAGACACGTTCGAGGTCCCGCCCGTGGGCCAGGAGGTCGACCTCGTCGTCGACGACGACGTCGATCCCGACTTCGGAACCGGCGCGGTGATGATCTCGACCTTCGGGGACAAACAGGACGTGGAC
>JBDGTL010000108.1:0-4582 GCA_042216905.1 Halodesulfurarchaeum sp. | reverse complement strand
GAGCTCGTCGAGTGTGTTGCCACCCTCTGAGCGGACACCTGTGACCTGACGTTCGCTGGCGAAGTCGGCTGGTATTCGATAGCCCGGTATCCGGTTGGCGATGGCAGAAGAATGTCGTGGACGAAAGGGTCCCCCCGGAGTGTGAATGGTACCCGTCAGACCGACACCCCTCGGTGTGAATGGGCAGCCACCCTCTTCGACACGGCGTTCCATTTCGTCATTGAGAGACGGTGCAAACCGGAGCCAGAAGAAACGGTTTTGGTGGATAATTCAATCGCTCCGTCCACGGATCGAATTCGACGCAATCCACATCTCCGTGCGAAATGGACCACTAGATACAAGAGCGTGGTTTTCGACAGTTCAGAGGTAATGGCACACGACGTTCCCACGAGGAGCCTGCCCGGTGGCGACGAGCTTCCGATCGTTGGGTTTGGAACCTGGAATATCGGTGGTGAGACCGTCCGCCAGGGCGTCAGAACAGCGCTCGAGAATGGGTATACGCATATCGACACGGCGGAGGGGTATCACAACGAAGCGGAAATCGGTGCCGTGCTCGAGGACTTCGACCGCGAGGATATCTTCCTCACGTCGAAAGTGCTTCCGAAGAACCTGAATTACGACTCGCTCATCGAGTCGTTCCACGCCTCCCTCGATCGTCTCGGAACGGACTACCTCGATCTGTATCTCATCCACTGGCCGAATCCTGCGATCTCGATTCGCGAGACGTTCGACGCGATGGAGACGCTTTACGATGCGGGACTCGTGCGCAACGTTGGCGTGTCGAACTTCGATACGTACCAATTGAGCGCCGCCCAGCACGTTGCCGACGTTCCGATCGCAGTCAACCAGATAGAATTCCATCCCTGGTTTCAACGGCCCGAATTGATCGACTATTGTCGCCAAACGAACACGATCGTCGAGGCCGCGGCCCCGCTCGGGCGGACTGCGGTCCTCGAGGACGACGTCGTCCAGGAGTTAGCCACCACATATGATCGCTCGCCCGCACAGGTGGTCCTCAAATGGGCGACCGAGAAGGACATCGTCGTGTTACCCAAATCCGCCACTCCGGAGCACATTCGCGACAACATCGAGTTGTTCGAGTGGTCGATGGAAAGCGAGGACATTGCTGGCTTGGACGACCGCGATCGGGGTGAGCCCGTATACGATACTCGCGTCCGGGACTGGTCACGCGATGTCTACGGTATCGCGGAATAAATCGACGGTTCGACGGCCGACCGTGCTTCTTTGACGCCCTCCCCGGTTTGAAGGCCGTGGAATACCCGTAATATCCAGAAGCGGTTCCGTCTCCATCACCGTCAGGAAACGAGCAGTTGTGAGTAGGGTTGCAGGTGGGAACGCTGTCACTCTACGACGATAGTGTCCCGGAACCGCACTCGCTTTTTTCACCTCGTACGTATTATATTCTACAATTTCTTACTTTCTACCTAGTATATATTGTTTAATTTTTTTTCCCTCTTTTTCTTCTAATATAATCTTACTACTTTATTATTAATTCATATAATTTACCATGTTCTTTATGTCTCTAATTTTCACACATTTCTTCGATCTCTACATGTATCGCTTTCAACTCGCTCTCCCCTCGATTCGTCTCCCCTCGCCCCTTCCCCCTACCATCTCTCATCGGGTAGTCCAGTCGAGACACGATCGACCGCGAGAATCGAGACCGTGATCAATCAATCGAGGACGACGTACGTCCGCGTCGATCCCACACCGTCGATTCCCTGGATCTCCCTCGTCACGACCGGCAGTAGTTGATCGGTCGATTCGGCTTCGAGTTCCACGATGAGGTCGTAATTCCCGGCGACCACGTGGGCTTCGACTACCTCGTCGATGTCCGTTATCCGCGCCAGGATGTCGGGAGAGGTCCCCGCTGCCGTGTGGACTGCCAGGTATGCATTTGGCATGTGAGAACATTGCACCCCCCAGGAAATAATAGTTCCTGCCGGCTTCGCCACCGAGGAGCGTCCGGGTGTATACGACGTATCCAATGACCAATACGAATGTAGGTGGGTGACCAATACGAATGAAGGAGGGTGACCAATACGAATGTAGGAGGGTGACGAACGGGGCCGCGAGCCAGGGGGATTCCCGCATATCCCACTCACAATGACGAACTCCGTCCCGAAATTTCAGCAATGTCGAACAGCATCTCGACTTCAATATGAAAAACCACCACTGAATCGATAAGAATGGCGAAAACCCGTCACGTTTAGGTCCCCTCCGGGCGGAGTGTACGGTATGGACGTAAAGCGAATCATCAAACTCTGGCTCGTCGTCAGCGTGATGGCCATCGGCGGCCTGACGCTCTTCCACCGCTTCGTCGAGGACAAGACGCCGCTTCGTTCTGTAACCGACGCTTCGAAGGAGTACGGCACGGCCATGAAGTGGCTCGCCGAGCGCGCCATCGAGGCTCGCGAGATGCGGCCCTGAACCAGGACCTTCCGTCCCTCTTCGGATTCCCGCCGCAATACACCGGAGCAGCCGGTCTATCCCGCACGGTCACCCCCCCCCCATCCGTCCTACTCGATACGCATTACAGTGGCCCGTTCGATCACCTTCACTTTCACCCTCCACACCAGGCGTTCAAGCCTCCGGAGTCCCAACGGTCGCCCATGCCGAAGCGCGGGACGGCGACGCTTCCACTCCATGGTGGCCACGCCCCGAGGTGGCTCTTCGACCGCATGGTCGACCTGGGCGAGGCCATCGTCGACGTCATCATCGCCGAGTACGGCCACGACGAACTCCTCCGGCGCCTCGCCGACCCGTACTGGTTCCAGGCCCTGGGTTGCGTCCTGGGTTTCGACTGGCACTCCTCGGGGGTCACGACCACCACGATGGGAGCGCTCAAGGAGGCACTCGACCCCGAGGAACACGGCGTCTTGATCGCCGGTGGGAAGGGCCAGACGTCCCGACAGACACCGGACGAGATCGACGACGCTGCCGGAGTCATGCGTGGCCTGCGTCGCGATCCCCTCAAGCGCGCAAGCCGAATGGCCGCATCCGTCGACAACAGCGCGCTCCAGGATACCTTCGAGATCTATCACCACACGATGATCGTCGTGGAGGGCGGCACCTGGGCGGTCGTCCAGCAGGGCATGAACGACTCCGTCGCCCGCCGGTATCACTGGCTCTCCGAGGACGTCTCGGACTTCGTCGTCGAGCCCCAGAGCGCAATCGCGTCCCAGGACCGATCGACCTCCGTGCTCGACCTCACCGCGTCGACGTCCGAGGAGACCCGCGAGGTTTCCCTCGACCTCGTCAAAGACGATCCCGAACGACTGAAACGCTACGTCCAGCCGAACGGGCAGTCGACCCTCGACGTGTTCTCGGGGGGCGACACCGACGCGACCCCCCACCTCGAAATGCCGGCCCATCACGAACTCCGGCTCGAGGACCTCTCCGAGCGGGCTATCGACCAACTCCAGACCGCGTACGAGTACCAGCCCGAAGACTACGAGGAACTTCTGGAACTCGACGGGATCGGGAAGGGGTCGCTCCGGGCCCTCGCGCTCATCGCCGAACTCGTCTACGACGCTGAGGCGGCCAAAGACGACCCCGCGAAGTACTCGTTCGCCCACGGCGGTAAAGACGGGACACCCTACATGGTGGACCGCGAGCGATACGACCGCTCCATCGAGCACGTCCGCCGGAGCGTCGAGCAGGCGGCGGTCGACAGAGAGACGCGCCAGTCGATGCTCCACCGACTGCAGGAACTCGATTCGAGCGAAGACTGATCGCCCTCGTTCGTGGCATTCGTGGTTTGCAGGGGCGGCCGTTTCGCTCGGCGAGAGTGACAACGTTTTGTCAGTTCGTTATTACGAGGTTGCCATTTGGTCGTCTCTCGGCCGTCCCAGTGGTAATTCGGCACGCGAATGTATCGACACGGGCAGTCGTTCTGCAGACGAATTGTTCGGCACGTGCAGTCATTCTGCAGACGAATTCATCGACTCGTTGGAACCGAGACCCACGTGTCCATTTTCAATTATAATAACTGGGCATAACGACTTAATACCCGGTTCGAAAGTGCATTGAATACATGAAATATCTGGACGGTGATTCCGGCCGGGCCCAGGTCGGAATCGGGACGTTGGTGGTATTTATCGCGATGGTGTTGGTGGCTGCACTTGCTTCAGGCGTGTTGATAAATACGTCGGGATACTTGCACGAACACGCCAAGCAAACCGGGAAGGAATCCCATGCACGCGTCTCAAACCGTCTCACTGTCGTCGATGCGAGCGGAGAAGTCGATTCGGCCCGGACCTACAACGTCACCGTCTTCGACAGCTACGACGAGATACTGATCGAGGGCTCTGAATACTCGGGTGACCTATATAATGTCAAGAACAATATTACGATCGAGAATGGGACGACCGTTACGTTTGTCGGGGAATACGGGGCGAAATTGGTTGTTGGTGATGACGTTTCCCGAGAGTATACGGAGCCCGTCCATTTGCGATTCGAACACTCGACAGGTGACCGGATCCTGGTCCGAGACGTCACGCACGACGTCGTGATCGGCGAGGCAGAGGCGCCCGTCACACTCAGATCTATTCCGGAATCG
>JBDGTL010000120.1:0-4590 GCA_042216905.1 Halodesulfurarchaeum sp. | reverse complement strand
CTCGAGAGCACCAGGTCCGTTCACGACGTGAGCGACGGCGGCCTGGCGGTGACCCTGGCCGAGATGGTACGGGCGGAAGCCGGAGTCGACGTGTCGGTTCCGAGCGCGGCCGCGCTGTTCTCCGAGACTCCCGGCCGGGTCGTCGTCGAGACCACCGACCGCGAGGCGCTGGAAACGGTCGTGGGGGATGCCATGCCCGTCCAGGACCTCGGTGTGGCCACCGCGGACGGGACGCTCACGGTCACGGCGGACGGCCAGACGATCACCGAGGGGGCAGCGGCGATCGCGGAGCGACGGTCGACGCTTGAAACCCTGGGCTGATCGTCGGCCCGTTTCAGAATGCGAAGGGCAGGGCGAAGGTCAGGAGCAACCCGATCGCCAGGACGACGAACCCGATCGTCACTTCGCTCGAGCCGAAATCCTGCATCGGCGCGGTGACCCGTCCCTCCTCGGCCGTCTCGTTGTCGCTCATGGGTGGTAGTCGGGGTTCGGTTTACTTTGCAGTATCGAAAACGCGGGCGACACGCGAGTTGCACTTCTCCAATCGAATTTGACAGAACACTCATCATTGGGGCGACCGTGCTCGCCGACATGGCGACGTGTCCAGCCTGCAAGACCGAGATCGATCACGTCGAGGCCGAGATGATCGAACTGACCCCGACCGAAGCGGTCGCCGAATCGGCCGAGGAACCCCAGAACGCGATCGCGACCTGCTGTCCGGAGTGCGAGGCGATCATCGGGATCTAGGTGCGGTGTCCGGTGCCTATTCGTTACGTGTCACGTCCTCTCCCTGCCATGTTCTACACGAGATACGCACGAAGAAATCGCCGAAGTGGACAGAGATACGCCACTTGCAGGACCCTCAGTTCGTTGGTGATCTGGTTACTTTCTCGCACGTCGGCAGTGACGTTTGGCAGTTGATAGTTGCGATACCCATTCCTCTCCGATGATATCTCGATCAAGACCGGCAGATATCCCGGTCACCTTCGCCGGCACCCACCAGGAATCTAGTGAACCGGAGCCTCATATGTTCGGCCCAATGACCTTCCCTCCGGACGTCCTCTTTTCATTTGATGAGAGTGAGACGATCAACGCTGGCGAAACTTCTCGGCGTAATCTTCCTCATCAATCTCGTCGTCATGGGGGCAGGTGCGGTCATGACCTACCAGGCTGCCCCCGAGATACCGAATCGGATTGTCGGACCCAACGGAGAAACAGTCGCCACCGAGCGGATGATAACACAAGGAAAGATCGTCTACCAGTCCAACGGTCTGATGGACTACGGTACGATACTCGGAGAAGGCTCGTATTTCGGAACCGCGTTCACCGCTGACGCAATCGATCGAAAAGTCACCTATATGCGTCAGTACCTCGCAAGGCAGCGGGGATACGAGTCCTTCCAGGCGTTGCCACCCGACGCTCAACAGGCCGTCGCAGACCGCGTCAAGGCCCAACTCGAAAATCAACGGGACGCGAAAAACGTCATCCAATACTCCGCCGCTGAAGTCTACGCCCACCAACAGATTCGCCAGGATTACGTCACGCTGTATCACGAAGGATCGCTGCCGGGCGTCCCGGCGGGAATGATCGAATCGGCCGAGGACGCGCGGCGGTTCGCCGATTTTGCCCTCTGGACGGCCTGGATTTCCCATACCGATCGTCCGGGAGGAACCATGAGCTATACCAACGAGTGGCCGTACATGCCGGAAGCGGGGAATACCCTCCCGAGTTCGGCCCTCACGTGGACCGTATTCGCGTTTCTCATCTTGACCCTGGGAATCGGCGCGATCGTCTGGCTGTTTTACTTCATCGAACTTCCCAAGCCGTCGACGGAGGGGTTCGAGTTTCCCGACCCCGGAGAGTACCAGCTCTTGCCTTCCCAGCGTTTGACGGGAGGGTTCGTGGCCCTCGGAAGCGCTTTACTGGTGTTGCAGACGTTCATAGGCGGTTTACTCGCCCATTATTACGTCGAGCGCAGCGGGTTCTACGGACTAGGAGAGTTCCTCGGGGTGAACCTGCTTGCCTGGATCCCCTGGAACGTCGTCCGGGCCTGGCACATCGAACTCGCGGTTCTCTGGGTGGCGACGCTCTGGATTGGAGCCGGCATCTTCATTGCAGGGCTTCTCACCGATCGTAAACCGCGATACCAACGTCATCTCGTCGGGGCCCTTCTCGGTGCGCTCGCCGTCGTCGGTGTCGGCGCACTCGCGGGCATCTGGCTTGGCTCCATGGGCTATTTCGACGGACCGCTGTGGTGGCTACTGGGCAACGAGGGGCTCGAGTACCTCGAGATGGGGCGTCTCTGGCAGGCCGGAGTCCTCCTCGGCTTCGTCCTGTGGGTCGTGATCATGTACCGGTCGCTGCGTCCACTGCTCTCCCGCGAGCGCTCCTATGGTCTCGGCCATATGCTGTTGCTGGCCGCGGGGAGTGTTCCTTTCCTCTTCCTCGCGGGCTTCCTCTTCACCCCTCAGACCAACTACATCGTCACCCAGTTCTGGCGCTGGTGGGTCGTCCACATGTGGGTCGAGGGCGTCTTCGAGTTCTTCATCGTTGCCACGACAGCCGCGATGCTCGTAAGCATGAACCTGTTGGGTAAGCGGTCCGCCGAGAAGGCGATCCTCCTCGAGACGATTCTCGTCCTCGGCACCGGGATCATCGGCGTGGCCCACCACTACTGGTGGATCGCTCTGCCGGAATACTGGATCCCCATCAGTACCGTCTGGTCCACCCTTGAACTCACGCCCCTGTTGCTCATCCTCTACGAGGCCTTCGGCGAGTATCGGTCGCTGTCCGCGGCCGGCGAGAAGATCCCCTTCCGGCTTCCGCTCATGTTCGTGATCGCGGGTGCGATCTGGAACTTCCTCGGTGCGGGCGTCCTCGGAACGATCATCAACTTCCCCGCCATCGGATACTTCGAACACGGGACCTGGCTCACTGTGGCCCACGCCCACGCCGCGTTCTTCGGCGCATTTGGGATGTTCGCACTCGGGCTGGGCGTGTTTGTCCTCCAGTTCATCACTCCCGCTTCCGCGTGGGAGGGGGTCAGTCGGTATCTCCGCGCCTCGTTCTGGACCATGAACGGCGGCCTCCTGCTCATGGAGGTATTCTCACTGATACCGGTCGGATTCCTCCAGTTGAGCGCCGTAATGAGCCATAACTACGACTGGGCCCGGAGTCTCGCCTTCTACAACCAGGACCTGATTCAACTGTTCTTTTGGGCGCGGATGCCTGGTGACCTGATCGTCATCATTGGCGCGGTACTCTACTTCGTCGCCGCGATCCGGGCCGTCGTCGCTGTCGGAAGAACGTCAGGAGAGAAATCGACGTCCCAAGAGCGCATCGCTGATAGGACACTAGAGAAGTGATGAATTGACATCCTCTTCCGCTAAAGCCGGAAGAATCGCGCCGTTCGATCTGTATAATTGATTGTTTCATTCGATAATTCTCTCCTCCCCCATTCTGACTCGCCAACGCCGAGACGATATTGTTCTAATCTGTGATTATTGCCACTGTTCAAGCAACTCTTCTATCACGCTTCCAGGAGGATTGCCGTCATCGGTCCAATAATCAACCCTGAAATTCCGAAACGATCGATTTTGTGCCCTATGGCTCCATTTCATGACCGATCCAACAGATCTTTGTACCACTCAGTATTGAATACTTCACCCATGTCTGATGTGATTATCATCGGTGGTGGTCCGGCGGGATCGAGCGCGGCGATCTACACTGCTCGGGCCGGGCAGGACACGCTGGTCTTCGACCGCGGGGGCGGGACGACCCGCGACGTGGAGACGATCGACAACTACCTCGGCTTCCCCGAGGGGACCTCCGGTCCGGAGCTGGTGGAACTCGGCCACGAGCACGCCGAGCGGTTCGGCGCGGAATTCATCGAAGAGGAGGTGATCCGGGTCGGACAGGACGGGATGCGATACTCCCTCGAGACCAACAAGGACGAGTACACCGCCGAGGGCCTGATCATCGCGACGGGCGGATCGTATAAGACCCCCGGCGTGGACGACATCGACGAATTCGAGAACAACGGCGTTTCTCACTGCGTCGAATGCGACGCCTTTTTCTTCCAGGATCAGACGGTCGGCGTGATCGGTGCCGCGAATTACGCCGCCAAAGAGGCCCTGTTGCTTCTTGATTACACCGACGACGTGACCCTCTATACGAACGGCAGGGACGTCGAGATGGACGATTCCCTCCGCGATCGGCTCCAGAGTGAGGGGATCTCCCTCGTCGAGACGCCACTTGATCGCGTCGAGGGCGAGGAGGAACTCGAGCGTATCGTCTTCTCGGACGGCACGGAGTCCGAACTCGACGGCCTGTTCATCGCGGTCGGTCAGACCGGAGGACAGGATCTCGCGGAAATGCTGGGCCTCCAGACGGACGGCAACTACATCGACGTGGACGAATCACTCAACGCCGGCCTGGACAAAGTCTACGCCGCCGGGGACTGTATCGGCGGTAATCGTCAGGTGGCGACCTCCGTCGGTGAGGGTGCGGACGCGGCGATCCACCTCCTCGAAGAGATGCGCGGAGCCACGTACGTGGACTACTAAGCCCCCGCCGAGCGCCCGATTCCCT
>JBDGTL010000064.1:0-4738 GCA_042216905.1 Halodesulfurarchaeum sp. | reverse complement strand
CCGGAGGGCCCGAGGAGGGTCACGATCTCGCCCTCGTACACCTCGAACGTGACGTCCGATACAGCGGCTTCCTCTCCGTATTGTTTGGAGACGTTCTCGAGTTCGAGGATGGGATTCGGCCCGTCGCTCGACTCGGTCCCCGTCGCGGATCCTTCGGTTTCGACGGGTTCGTCCCGGGCGTCGACCCCAGTCCCGTCGTCTTTCCCGTCGATCGGGAGCGTGGGGGCCGGGTCCGTATTAGACATCGTATCGCCCCCGGTCGAGCAGGAAGTACATGGAAAGCCCGGACAGGGCCACCAGGACGAGGGCCGGGACCGCGGCGCGGCCGTAGGCCCCCGAGGCCTGGACCAGCCAGATGAAGGTCACGATCGTATCGAACCCCGTCGGATGGAGCATGATCGTCGCGGGTAGTTCTTTCATCGTCGTGAGGAAGACGAGTGCGGCACCGGCGATGATCCCCGGAAAGACGAGCGGGAGGGTCACGCGTCGGAAGGCCCGAATCGGGGGTTCTCCCAGGGTCCTGGCGGCCTCGAGGAGCCGGGGGTCGATCTGGAGAAACGAGGATCGTATCGTGCTCACCGATTGCGGGAGGAACCTGACGATGTAGGCGAACACGAGAAGCGGAATCGTCTGATAGAGGAACGGAGCATAGGCGGCCCCGAAGTAGACGAGCGAGAGCCCGAGGACGATGCCAGGCATCGCGTATCCGACGAATGTTGCGCGTTCGATCAGGAGACTCGCGGTGCCCTCGCGTCGGGTCGCGAGATACGCGACGGGGATCGCGACGACGGTCGAAAGGATGGCGGCGGCCGCGGAGACACCCACCGAGTTGATCGCATAGGAGACGTGGAATGTGGGCCCGATGCCGTACGTGGTCCCCGACCGGACCAGCCAGACGAGCAACACGCCGAGCGGGACGACGATCGAGAGGCTGATCACGAGCACGGGAAAGAGGAAAAGCGGCCAGCGCCACCGGCCGAGGGATATCCGGACGGCGTCGGGGTCGCCTCGGAATCGACTCGCGTAATCCCCGGCGTCGCCGCCGATTCGGGACTCCACGGCGAGTATCACCCCAGTGACAGCGAGCAACTGGATCGACAAGAGGGCAGCGAGCCCCCGACCGAAGGTGTTGTACTCGACGTAGATAATCCGGGTGAACGTATCGAAGTGCATGATCGCCGGTGTGCCGAAGTCAGAGAGCGTGTACAGGGCGACGAGCAACGCACCCGCAGTAATTCCCGGGACGATCCTGGGGAGCGTGATCCGGCGAAAGGCTTCCAGCCGGCTGGTGTTGAGGGTCCGGGCGGCCTCCACGAGCCTGACGTCGAAGGTCAAAAGCGCGGCCCGGGTGCCGATGAACACGTACGGGTAAATGAAGAGCGTCAGCACGAGGGCCGTTCCACCGAACCCATAGATGGTCGGGAGGATCCCTTCGATCCACCCGGCGTAATCCACCACCAGGCCACTCGGGCCGAAGGCCGATACGAAGGCGAACGCGCCGATGTAACTCGGAATCACGATCGGGAGCGTAAGGAGGACCGTAAGGGACCGGCGAAAGGGGAGGTCGGTCCGGACCGTGAGTACTGCCAGTGGAACCCCGAGTATCACAGACCCCGCAGTTACGACCGCCACCAGGGCAACGCTGTTCAGGAGTGCCTCGATCGCGGTCTGACTGAGCATGAGGCGAGTCGCTCGCTCCAGGCCGACGTTTACGGCCCGGAGCAACAGCCAGACCACAGGCGAGAGGACCGCGGTCGCGATTGCTGCCCCGAGGAGAAGCAGTCCGGAGTCAGGCGCCCGGGTGGAAAGGCGGTCGAGGACGTTCGCGAACGTCGCCCCGTCGTTCATTCGTCTTACAACACCCCAACGCGCCTGAGCATTCGAAGTGTTTCTTTCACGTCGGCGAGTTTCGTGAGGTCAACGTCCGGTGGGTTCAGTTCACCGATCGGCGGCAGGGAGCCTGGTGGGTCGATGCCGGGGACCAGTGGATATTCGTAGGCCTCTCGGGCGAGGAACGACTGGACCTCCCGCGTGAGGAGGTGTCGGATGAAGTTCTCTGCGAGCACCGGCTTCTCGCTCGAAGCAAGACGGAGGACGCCGCTCGCGTTGACGAGCGCTCCGGCGTCGTTCGACGTGAAGGCCAGGGAGAGGGGCGCGTCTGGCTTTGCCTCTTTGAGGCGGAGTGTATAGTAATGATTCGCGAACCCGGCGCCCAGTTCTCCCTCCGCGATGGCGTTCGTCAACTGGAACTCACCCGAGTACGACCGAACCCCCGAGTCGAGCATTCCCCGGAGCCACGACCGGGTCCGGTCCTCTGAAGTGGTGAGACGCATTGCCGTGACGAAGGCCTGGAACGCTCCGTACCGGGGCGCCCACCCCATCTGTGAATCGAACGCCGGCCGGTCGGGAAACGCCATTACGTCCGATGGAATGTCCGACTCGGAGTACGTCTCGGTGTTGTACGGGATGGACCGTGCCCGACCGGACACGCCGACCCACCGTCTCTTCGAATCGTAAAATTGCGACGGGAGCACCTTGAGGAGGTCTCTGGGGAGGGGATCGGCGAGACCCCGTTTCGCGATGATCCCGAGGGACCCTGCGTCGATTGACCAGAAGACGTCGGCCGGCGAGGAACCGCTTTTCTCCTCTTCGATGATGGTATTGGCGAGCGACGCCGAGGAATTCCGGCGGATCGAGAGACTGAAATCCTCGTACCGTTTCTCCTCGAGGTAGGTCAACAGCCGCTTGTAGAGGCCTCCCTCGCCCCGGCCGAGATAGACCGTCAACTCCCCCGAAAGTGCTGGCACGTCTGCGAGAGACGGGACGTCGGGGGAATTCGTGGCGTCGCTCTCGTTTCCCGTGGGGCCCGTTTGCGGGTCGAAGTCCGCCGAGGTGGACTCCGTCTTCCCGGTGGAGAGACAGCCCGCGACCGCTCCGAGACCCGTCGAGCCGAGTGTGGCGAGGTAGGTTCGTCGGTCCATGTTATTGCTGACGGTGACGTCCGTATCCGGCCAGGAGGAACACGGCAGCGACGGCGACTGCCACACCGAACCCTGGCGTCGTGGTATTCGTTTGTCCTGGATCGGACCCGTCTCCAGGAGTCCTCGGCGTCGTCGGCGAATTCGTCGTCGTCTGGTTCGATATCGTGAGCTGAATCGGGTCCTCGTTCGCTTCTTTGAGTATCTCCTCCGCGGTTTCCAGTTTGGTCTCCATCGATTCGATTTTCTCCCGTACGGCGGCCGGGGAGGCGTCGTTTTTGATCAAGCCGGGGAGTTCCTCGTTGAAGGCAACCTCGAGGGATTCGACCAGTTCCGGTCGATGTTCGATGAGCGTCCCCTCGACGCCCTCGAAGTTGCTCAGGTAGGTCTGTTGAATGATCCTGAGGGCTTTCGAGGAGTTGTTCGCCCGGTAGGCCTCGAGTGCCTCGTGCAGGTCGGTCTCGATCCGTTCGATGGCGTCGACGCTGGCACTTCCGGATTCCGTCTCGAGGCCGGTGTATTCTGCGAGTTCGGCCACGATCGAGGACGACGTTGATGCGACTGTCGATGGCGGTACCGTCTCATTCACCTGCGATTTCACCATCTCGAAGAGTTCGTCGAGTTCCTCTGCGGCGTGATCGGAGAGGGCCGATCGAATGGACGATCGGTATCGGGCCGACGCGTGATCGAGGAAGGCCCGACTGATTCGATACTCCGTCCGGTCCGTCACGGTGCCGTTTTCGGAGACCGCTTCGCGATATTCAGCGACCCCGTGCTGGAGGACTGTCTTCACGACCCGCGCGTTGTACGTCGCGTTCGTCACGACAGTTTCCCCGACGATCGCCCGTTCTGCGTCACTCAACTGGGGATACACCTCCGTTTCGAGGAAGGTCGAAAACTGGCCGGCCGACAGGGTCTCGGCCTTCTCTGGTGCTCGTTCGAGCGTTCGCTCGAGCCGGTTCGCGAGGGTCTGGTTCGCCTCGGACACCGGGCCGTCGACGATGGACCACAGTTGATCGGCGACGTACGTCGCCCGATCGACGGCGGCCGATCGGTTGCCTCGCTCGAGTGCGTTCTGTGCTACCTGCAACTGTGCACGCATTTCGACGATGGTCCGTGCCGTCTGGACCGTGGTTTCCTCGACAGGCGACTGGTCTGATTCCGCGACCGGGCTCGCGGCGACAGTCCCGATGCCCACCTGCAAGACGATGAGGAGGGAGAGGAGAATGCGTGCCAGACGGCCCGGCGTGACGTTTGTTGTGCCATCCATTTTTGGTTCACCTAATTTAGCCCAGCCTAAATAATTTAGGGTAGGCTAAATCAAGGCCCCGACGTTTCCCAGTCACTCGAAAAACAGCGTGTTAGGGCTGCTATTTCTGGATAATTGCCGAACTAAATGCTCGATATCGATGTAAAAATTTGACAACTGACATTTTTGACCGTCTTTCCCCCCAGTGGTCGTTCACGAGGGGACGTGTACATCACTCGATTCGTATTTCCCCGATCGACTGACTGTGTTGTGCAATTCGTTCCCCACGTTTGCTCCGCAATTAATCGTCACAATCAGGCTTTCCTTTCGAAATTTTCGGTAATACAGTAATATACTTTAATAATAAAATAAATTATATATGATACCAACTCGAAATATATGTATACCAACTACAGTTACTATTCAATATACATATGCTCTTTAAACGTGTTAAATTTATACAAAATATAAATAAAAAATTAACAATCACAACTCATTAAACTATAATAAA
>JBDGTL010000071.1:0-4816 GCA_042216905.1 Halodesulfurarchaeum sp. | reverse complement strand
TGACCCGGACCCGGTGAAAACAGTCGAACAATTCCGACAGGCCCACGAAGTACGGAAAACATACCCTGACAGACCCCGCGCCGAAATCGCCAGAGAAGTGGGGCGAAAGCCATCTGCAGTCCGGCGGTGGCTGGTCGATGGAGTAACCCCGCGCGTGTTATCAGGGTCGAGATGGCGAAGGATAACGACTGGCTCCCCCTCCATGCTGATGACCGTGTCTACCCTGCCTTCAATCGACTCGTCGCCTGGATATTTGCGGGCGGGAGCCTCGAAGCGACGTATCACCGACCGTCATTCACCGTCAATCACCGACTCCATCTCCCGATTGCGGCCCGTGTGGTCGAACCCCTCGGAATCGAATGGCGTGTGAATCGAGCAACGGATGCTGATCGACCACCGGAGATTCGTCCTCGCGAGGGGGGACAGTACCTGGACGTATCCTGACCGCTCTTGGTGCGCCATTTGGGGCCACAAGTGACCAGGACCGCTCGTTGCCCTCCGACCTGGACCAGATGGAACCGTACCACCGACGAGAGTTCGCCCGTCTGTATCTCTTGCATCGGGGTGCGCCCGCCACTCCCGGTGGATCTGGCCTGACGATTCGGGAACGTCGGGATGAGGCGTATTTCCGGGAATTACACGCGTTTTTCGACGCCGTCACCGGAGAATCGCTGACGCTGGATCTTTCACGATCAAAAATGTTTCTATCGCCCCCCCCCCGCTGTGAAATCGCTCGCGGGTGACGCCGACGATCCAAGGGTGGGGGTAGCCCACCACCTGTTCTACGGAGACGACGGGTTGTACTACGGAGACGACGGGTTGTACTACGGAGACGACGTCACTCACGCCCGCACGCGCATTTGTAAATACGTATTCTGGCTCATATCGAAACCCATGGACCGTTTTGAAACAATACCGGGCCGTCCGAGATCGAGTTCCTGACAATACCGAGTTCCAGACAATACCGACGACGTCTCGCCCACGCAACTCGGCAGAGAGATTCGCGTCCCGACACCCACCGTTGCGCAGTGGCTCCGGGGGAGTAAACCGTACGCGGTCAATGGACTTGCAGTGGCCCAAGAGCGGGGCTGGATCGGACTCGATGAATCCGACAGCCAATTCCGGTGGCTCAATCGCCTCGGTGCGTGGTTGTTCCCCGCTAGAAACCTCGATCCATCGAACACCCATCCCCGCTTCATGATTCGTGGGGAGGAAAAGCGGGACGTGCTCGACGACACCCTGGACCGACTCGGAATCGAGTACTCCGTCCATGGGGAACAGCCACCTGAAATTCACCCAGGCGCTGATGGAGCGGTCCTGGGGCACATTCTGTCACTTCTCGGTGCCCCTGTCGGGGAATCCCAGGATCGTTTACTGCTCCATCTCCCCGTCTATCTCGAAACGGTCTCACCCGATATTCGACGCGATTTTGCCGTCACGTCCCTGTTGAATCGCCGATTACGACGCGCCCCTCCGGCAACCGGACTGGTAATTTGCCATCCGACGTTCTCGGCGACATATATGACAGCCCTCCACAGGTTCCTGGGTGCGTACATAGCCCGAGAATGAATCACTCGATCTCGCTTCGGCAATACGGACATCGGCCGTTCGTCACCGAGGCGTTGTAGGTTCTCCCGCAATCGGGACAGTCCCGGAGGGTCTCGTGGAGCCGATTCATCACCGGGAGACAAATTGTTGATTCTAATAAATACGTCGATCTCGACCATTGCCGAACGAAACGTGCCCAACGTGATATACACTAGACAATTATTCGTCTTCGACGACCGAGACCGTATCACTTCCCGGTACCGATTGCCAGACAGTATCCCGTGATTCGACGAGGAGATGTTACTCGCCAGGGGAAACCGCGTCTGCGTATCCCGGATGGACGCTCGTGGACAGACAGTTGGTGGACAGATGGGACGTTCGGCTGGTCGGTGGGCCCGTTTTTATACACCGAAGTGAGTGGGCATGGACCCTCGTCTGGGGCACAATTAATTCCCTGCCCCCGCAACGGGAAGCACATGAGTGCTATTCGAGAAGACACGCTTCGGACGTTCGCAAGCGACCTCCTCGTCGAACTTGGCGCACCCGACGCCGTCTCGCGAAACGTTGCCAGATCGCTCGTCGACGCCGATCTCACGGGACACACGTCACACGGCGTCCTCCGGATTCCGTCCTACGGGGAGATGATCCAGGACAGGGTGCTTGACCCGGAGGCCACACCGACGATGGAGCGGGACCGGGTGAATATGGCGACTATCGACGGCAACCACGCATTCGGACAGGTAGTCGGGCGGTTCGGCACCGACGTCCTCGTGGAAAAGGCGACGCAGATGGGTGTCGCGGGCATCGGGATTCGGAATGCGACTCACCTCGGCCGGATGGGCGAGTGGGCGGAACGGGCCACCGAAGAGGGGCTCATGTTCGGCTCGTTCGTGAATACGTCCGGCGGCGGACTTATCGTCGCCCCGGCCGGGTCGACCACGCGGCGGTTTTCGACGAACCCGCTCACGTTCGGTGTCCCGCCATTCGGCGCACTGCCGTTTCCGCTCGTCCTCGACATGGCCAGTTCCCAAGTCGCCCAGGGGAAACTGATGGAGTACGAGGCAAACGAGCGGTCGGTCCCTGGGGAGTGGGCCGTCTCAGCGGACGGAACTGCCATGACGGAACCGGGAGAGGTCGCAGCATTCCGCGAGGGGCAGGGAAACGGGGCGGTCAGACCCCTCGGCGGGACGACAGCGGGACACAAGGGAACCGGGCTAGCGGTGATGGCCGAACTCTTCGCTGGCCTCCTCGGTGGGTCGGACGTGGTCGGACAGCGCGATCCCGAATCGTGGTTCGAAAACGGAGCGTTCTTTTTCGCCGTCGATCCCACGGCCTTCGGGGATCCCGAAACGATGGGGAAAAAAGTAGACACGTTCGTCGAGCACTTCAGGGGGGCCGAGTCCCACCCAGACGTCCCAGTTGGGGACGGGGCCTCGGGCTCCGAGCCCCTCCTCCCCGGCGAAGCGGAGTACCGGACCGCCCAAGTGCGCAAATCGGACGGCATTCCACTCCCCGAGCGGGTGCTCGACGAACTCGAAGAACTCGCAGACGAATTAGCCGTCGAAAACCCGCTCCCCTGAGGCGAGGGATGACTGGGAGTCGGTGAAATCGGCTGCGAGATACGGACGCACTTCGGAGACGACTGGGCGAAATAACTCGAAATTCGAATGACTCGCGACGCTCGCCGTCCGGAAAATCCCCGCACCCCACCCGATTCGAACGTACCGACTCGGGCATCTTCGTTTCAGCCCGGTGCTCGGTTGACAGTGGCCTCGTTCTCACATCCTAATCGATGATCTCTCCTTGACTTCGCTCCCGGAGATCGACGGGAACCCGACCAGGAGGAAAGCGTCAGTCTGGCGGACTCCTCCCTTCTCTCTCCCTTCTCTCTCCCTTCTCCCTCCCTTCTCTCCCTTCAATCCAGACGATGTCATGCTCCGTCAGGCCTCACTCGTGGCCGTCTATCGGAACGGGTTCGTACGGTTCCTCGAGGTATTCGAGATCGCTGTCCGAAAGGTCGATGTCCAGTGCCTCCACGGCGTCTTCCAGATGCTCGACGCTCGTCGTCCCGATAATAGGCGCGTCGACGACGTCCTGGTGCAATAGCCAGGCGAGGGCGATTTGTGCCATCGTCACGCCCTTCTCCTCGGCGAGTTCATCGACGCGTTCGTTGACCTCGTCCCCGCCGTTCGCCCGATAGTTGTCGATCCGGTCTGCGAACCGGCTGTCGTCCATATACTGGCCCCTGATGGTGTCGAGGAATTCCTCGTGCGGCCGGGTGAGATACCCGCGGGCCAGTGGGCTCCAGGGAATCGCCCCGACCCCCTCCCGTTCCAGGAGCGGGTTCATCTCGCGTTCTTCTTCCCGGTAGACGAGGTTGTAGTGATTCTGCATCGTCTGGAACCGCTCGAGGTTCACCCGATCGCTCGTGTGGAGTGACTCGGCGAACTGGTAAGCCCACTGTGAGGACGCACCGATGTACCGAACCTGATTGCGACGAACGGCGTCGTCGAGGGTGCGAAGCGTCTCCTCGATCGGCGTCTCGTAATCCCACCTGTGAGTCTGGTAGAGGTCGATGGTATCCATCCCGAGTCGGTCGAGGCTGTGCTCGAGTTCCTGCTCGATCGCTTTCCGGGAGAGTCCACTGGCGTTCGGATTCGACTCGTCCATCTCGTTGTACACTTTCGTGGCGACGACCAGGGAATCCCGGTCGTACTCGCTCAGGACGGTTCCGAGGATTCGCTCTGACTCGCCGTTGGAGTAGACGTTCGCGGTATCGAAGAAGTTGATACCGAGGTCGATCGCCCGCTCGATGATCGGCCGGCTTTCCTCCTTCTCGAGAACCCAGTCCCGCCACTCCGTCGATCCAAAACTCATGCAGCCAAGCGCAATCCGGCTGACTTTCATCCCGGTATTTCCCAGAGTAGTGTACTCCATACTCCCGTGATACGACAACGGATGGTATAAGAATTGGCTCGATGGAGAGACACGGTTTCGAGAGGCGTTTCATCCCGTATTGCAGCGGATAGGAGGCCCTCGAAAGGGGCCGATGCGATAGCGCTGCAGGGGTACTGGTGAAGGAGGTCAGCGGAGCCGATCGATCGGTCTGGAAACCCGGGCGGAGCGAGGGGATCTCGAATCGGATGTGCGATGAGCGGGAGCGGACCGGGGGGAAGTCACCGGAGGAGCACGGGAAACGGAGTGGTCTGTAAGCACGGGGAGTTCGAACCGCGGATGGTATTATTCTATAGTGAATGTCAAACGTGAT
>JBDGTL010000020.1:0-4847 GCA_042216905.1 Halodesulfurarchaeum sp. | reverse complement strand
TTATACAAAATATAAATAAAAAATTAACAATCACAACTCATTAAACTATAATAAACTATCTTTATAATATAGTACAAATAATAATACTATTAATAGAACAAATAATAATATTATTAATAGCACAAATAATAATATTAATAGTACAAATAATAATACTATTAATAGTACAAATAATAATACTATTAATAGTACAAATAATAATACTATTAATAGTATAAATAATAATATCATTAATAATATAAATAATTAACGAGCCAATCAATACATTTTCATGGAAAATTTTAGTTTAGAAGCAAATTTTAATTACGGGTGAAAAATTTTTAGAAGTACCATTACTTCAATTTTATTGGCCATTTTTAATGTAATATATTAACATTGACTAACACTACTCGATATCTACAAAGTCACTACCACTATAAATTGGAATTCGAACGGGGCGGGGAACGGACAGGATACACTTTAGACATTCACGCGACCACTGGGACGTATGGCTTCGGAGGAATTCACGCTCGGTGCGGCCCAGGTCGAACCGGTCTACCACGACAAGGAAGGAACGCTCGATCGGACCTGCGAGTGGATCGAGAAGGCAGGTGAGGCAGGGACGGACATCGTCGTCTTCCCGGAGACGTACTTCCCTGGATACCCGTACTGGCGCGGGAGCGTCTCGATTCCCCGCTGGACGGACCTCATGGTGGACCTCCAGAAGAATAGCCTCCACGTCGAGGACGACGCCGTACAGAAAATCGGCGAGGTGGCCCGCGAGGCCGATACCGTGGTCGTCCTGGGGGCGAACGAACTCGACGACCGACCGGGGAGCGATACATTGTACAATACGCTCTTCTACTTCGATCGGACGGGCGAGTTGATGGGCCGGCACCGGAAACTCATGCCGACCCACGAGGAACGAGCGATCTGGGGCCGAGGCGACCCGGGTAGTTTGCGGACATACGACACCGACGTCGGCACGCTCGGGGGACTCATCTGCTACGAGAATCACATGACGCTCTCGAAGGCCGCGCTCGCGGCCATGGGCGAGGAGATTCACGCCGCGGTGTGGCCGGGCTTCTGGGAGCAACACGGTCACCCCGGTCACAAGACCCGTGCCGAGGGAACGGACGCGATCGAGACCTGTGACATTTACGCCGCGATCCGGGAATACGCCTTCGAGACGCAGTCCTTCGTGGCCTCGACCTCGATGTACCTCTCAGAGGACGTCCCCGGTGATATCGAGTCAGACGAACTCGGGTTCAACGTTGCGGCCGGGGGAAGCATGCTGGTCAATCCGGCCGGCATCGTGAAGGCGGGCCCGCTCATCGGCGAAGAAGGGTTGCTCACCGCTACCTTCTCCCGGGACGAACGCCGTGCGACGAAGGCCTACTTCGATGCCGTTGGCCACTACCAGCGGTGGGACGCGGTAAACCTCGAGGTGAACGACGAGTTTTTCGAACCCATCCACGACCATCACGGGTCCGCCCGGGGCAATCGAACGGATCCCGCAGCATCCCTCTCTCCCGCTCGCGCTGAGGAAATCGCGGAGGAGTACGAGGTCCCGATCGAGGCCGTCGAAGACGTCGCGTCGGCCCTTGGGGACCGCCCCTAATCGGTGGAAAATTTTTCCCACCGCGGATAATGGGGAGGGAGGTGAGGTGGTTGAGGAGGTCCGAACTGCGAGCAAATCATCGCGGCGGGTCGAATTGCTATCGGATACGTTCCCGTGGACCGACCTGCTACCGGATGATCCTCCCCCGGGAGCTACCGGATAATCATCCCCAGGGAGCTACAGGATGATCCTCCCCTGGCGATTTACCGAATAATCCCCCGAGGGTCGAGTTCCTCCCGGAGCAGTCGGAGTTCCTCCGACGTCGGTTCGGGATTCCGGTCGTAGTCCCCGGGAATATGGATCTCGAACTCGCTTTGCTCGTTGACGGCCGATTCCTCGACACCGGGGTGCAGCGATTCGAGCGTTAGTTCCTTCGTCTCCTCGTCGAAGCCGTAGACGCCGATCTGGGTGATTACCCGGAATGGACCGGTTTCCGCCGGGAGACCCGCCTCGCGTCGCTCTCCCGGGCCGGACAGATAGCCGGGGGTCGTCCGGAAGTCGAGGTCGGAGACGAAACTATTCTCGTCCTGTCGCATCGTTATAATCGTCCGGTTCGCCCAGGAGCCGATGTCGTTCGCCCCGCCGCTCCCGGGGAACCTGACTGTGGGCCGATTCCAGTCCCCGATGACGGTCGAGTTGAGATTGCCATAGCGGTCGATCTGGGCGCCACCGAGGAATCCGTAATCGATCAGGCCGGCCTGGCCGTAGGACATCACGTCGTGCATCCCAGCGGCCATCACGGCCCGGTGGAAGGTCCGTTCGTCCCCGACGGAGACGGGGAGTGCTGGGGCCGATGCTCCGATTCCGCCCGCCTCGAAGACGAGCGTCGCGTCGGGGGCGTGCGTCCGCTGGGCCAGCATCGATGCGAGAAGCGGCATTCCCGTCCCCACCATGATCGTGCTCTCGTCCTCGAGGAGGGACGCGGCGACCGTCGTCAGGAGTTCGGTCGACGAGTATTCCTCACTCATCGCTCTCCCCCCGCCCACGGGTACTCCGCCTCGCGTTCGTACTGTTCTACCGCCTCCAGTTCGGCGATGGTCTCCTCCCCACCGACCCGTTCGAGGTATTCCTCGAAGGAATCGGTCCCGGTCACGTACCGTTCGAGGTACTCCTCGACCCCGTCCTGGGTGTCCGAGAGCGACAGCCATTCGGCGATGTGCTCCTCGTCGAAGTAGTAGCAATACGGCATTTCGCCCGGGTGACTCCCATACGGTGCTTCGACGACGGCGTCGACCAGGAAGAACGGGATGGCGGTCTCTTTCGGTTGGTCTCGTATCTCTTCTGTATCCACCAGTTCCTCGGTCGTCACGATCAACCGTTTCGCGGCGGCCGCGAGTTCGGGATCCTCGACCGCGATTCCGTCGATGACCGCGTTGCCGTACCGGTCGGCCTTCGAGACGTGGATGAACGCCGCGTCCGGGAACGCGGCAGGGACGACCGTCACGGGGTCACCGCTGTATGGGTCCTCGACGACTCTCGCGGAACTCTTCTCGAAGGTATCCGTCCCGCTCAGGATCCGGGTCGGGACGAAGGGAACGCCCATCTTCGCCGCGAGAAAGCGCCACTGTAGGGTGGCGTTGCTCGCCTCGGCCACCACCTCGACCTCCCCTCCCTCGATCTTTCGACGGCTCGCCGGTGCGAGCCCCCGGGTCTCGTGGGCGAACGCGTAAGCCGCCTCGACCTCGGAGACGGCCCCGGCCCCGATCAACAGGTCGAGGTCGTAGACTGACGTCTTTGCCAGGAAACCGAGGTCCGTTACGGACTGGCGGATGATCTCGTGGATGATTGGTGTGGATATCCTGACGTGCCCGAATCCGCCGCTCGTGACGACGTCGCCATCGTCGATGTACTCCTCGACTGCCTCACGCGCCGTCATCCGTTTGTCCGTGACGGCCCGCGTCTTCTCCTCACGTCTGAACCGGCGCACCTCGTCTGGGTGTTCCCAGGCCAGCAGGTCACCACTCCCTACCGCCGTCGTTTCGAGGGACATGGGAGAAGAGGGAGCGCGGACCACGATAAATTCCGGGGGAACGTTCGTGATGAATTCCGCCCGTTCCACGCTGGATCCCCTGTCACTGGTTTTGGGAACCAATCAGTTAATTGCCGTGTGTCGACCGAACGTGGCCCCCTGCTCGTTGAAGGGGGGGGAGGGGGTGGCGGTTCCGCTATTCTAGAATGCGTGCGAGGTTTTCCCACCTCGACAGATGCACACGCCCTCCGTATACCACCGAACGCTGTCGGTCGGACGCCCCTCGCTCAGTCACCCAGCGAGCGGTAGGTTTCGAGGGATTCCGTCGCGCCGGCTCTGAGATACCCCACGTCGAGGCCCACGATTTGCCAGTCGAATCCCAGGTCGTGGAAGTATTCCAGTTCGTCCTCGTCACCGGCGATGATCCCGACGGGCGTATCCTCGTCGTGGGACGCCTCCAGTACCGTCTCGACGGACTCCACCCACTGCTCGGAGTGGTAATCGCCGATCGATCCGAGGGACACGGAGAGGTCGAGCGGCCCGAGGAAGAGCGCCTCGATTCCGTCGACGGCGACGATTTCCTCGACGTTCTCGACAGCGGTGGTGGTCTCGATCTGGGGAATCCGGAGTAACTGCTCGTCAGCCGATTCGAAATACGGGCCGAGGGACTCGCCGTACGCTTGCGCCCGGGCCACTCCTGTACCACGTCGACCGTCAGGGGGGTACGTCGTCGCCTCGACGACCGACTCGGCGTCGGCAGCCGTCTCCACCATGGGGACCATGACTCCTGACAGACCGATGTCGAGGACGCGCTTGAGGTAGGTCGGGTCACCCGACGGGACCCGGAGAACCGAGGCGGTCGATCCAGCCGACTCCAGGGCCCGGACGTGATGCACAACGGTCTCGAGATCGAACTGAGTGTGCTCCGCGTCGAAGAAGGCCAGGTCGAAGCCCAGTTCGGACGCGATTTCCGCGATCGCTGGCTCCCCCAGTGAGATCCAGGTGGCCGCGACAGGCTCTCCCGCCGTCAACCGCTCGACTGGCCGTCGGTCCTCGGACCCAGATTCGTCGTTGCGTTCGCCGCTGTTCTGTGCCATAGCGGGGCAATCGACTCCCGGTTCAAAAAGTCGATGGGTCGATTCGCTATTTCATCCCGATCCGCGCCGACCGCCCGGAACGGGCCGAACGAACAGATGACGGGTTGTGGGACGTCTGGCCCCAGTTACAGTGGTATCTGGCCGGTAATCGGCTGGTGGGGGGGGGGCGTGTCCCGGGCGG
>JBDGTL010000106.1:0-4998 GCA_042216905.1 Halodesulfurarchaeum sp. | reverse complement strand
CCGCCAGGATCACCGTAATGGCGACCATCAGGATCACGCCGATGACCGGCGAGACAGCCCGTTCGTCCATCGAATCGCTCAGTTGTTTCGGTATCATGGTCTCTCCGCGTCAGAAACGGACCGCGTCCCGTTCGACAGTCGACGCGTTGGGTCCCCATACACCCCAATCCGTTCCGTTCCTGACGCTTGGGACCACTTCGTGTAACCCTTACTTAAATGTAGGCATTAATTACCAGATCTGAGAATTGGAGTGCTCCGAATGCGCCAGAAATCTCCGTCAGTACGGTTTGTGTCCGAAATCTATGGACAAAATTTAAATAGTTGTTACCGGCCGGAAATGAGTCATTTCCATCTGGATCGCACGTGGTATGGTTTGCGTACCGGTGGTGGTGAGGGCGCTTTTCTGGGATACCACTGTTCATGTTCAATGCAATCTACCCGTCCGATATTGTCCCCACCGGTCGTCCAATTGTCACGACTGTGTGGCTGTATCGAATGATATTCTGTGCCAGAACCCGAGTATCGGTTGGAATCTCCCGGAGGAATCCGAGTCCATTGAACAAACGGAAAAACCGCTTATATCGTCTCTTCTTCCCGCAACGCGTCCATGATATCGTCGACGAGCGCCTGGCAGGACTGGTACGGGAACTCGAGGTGACTGCCGTATTTCATCCCGAGTGCCATCGCCGATACGGAGACGTCCCCGCCTTTGAACGTGGTGAGTGGACCTTTCGGCAACAACGGTATGAGATCGGTGTGTGATTCCACTGGATAGTCTGCGTCGTCGTAAACCTCGGTGAACGACTCACGAAGCTCCGTTTCTGGATCAGCCATCGGTCGCCTCTCTCGGAGAGGACTCCCATGAGTAGGATAGTGCTTGTGGTCGGCGACGAGGGTGCATCGTGGCAATTCGATGGTGTCCACACGGGCCCGTCTTCAGCCTACATCCGCTTCCTGTCACGTTCACCTGCCTTCTCCCCCTTTTCCGCCACACCCTGCACACTCATTATCGGCCCCCGACAACCTCCGGTATGGCAGTCGTCATCATCTCGACGGGCGGGACCATCGCGTCCGAGTCAGACGAATCCGAATCGGGCGTCAGTCCGTCCCTCGGCGCAGCGGACCTGATCGAATCGGTCCCACAACTCGAAGGACTCGCGGAAATCCGGACGGATGACTTCTCGAACATCCCGAGCCCACAGATCACCATCGAGGACATGTACGCCCTGGTCGAACGCGTCAGGGAATACGGCCAGGATCCCGATATCGAGGGGATGGTGGTGACCCACGGGACGGACACGCTCGAGGAGACGTCGTACTTCGTCGACCTGTGCTACGACGGCGACGCGCCCGTGGTGTTCACCGGTGCGATGCGACACCCCTCCCAGGTGAGTCCCGACGGGCCCGGAAACCTGCTCGCGAGCGTCAGGGCGGCGACGAGCGACGAGGCGAGGGGACGAGGTGCACTTGTCGTGTTACACGACCGGGTCCTCGACGCTCGTGACGTCGTGAAGACGAATTCGATGTCGCTCGACACGTTTCGAAGCCCGGAGTTCGGTCCGCTCGCGACCATCGACGAGGACCGCGTCGTCTGGCACCGGGAACCGATGGTCTTTGATCCCACGTTCGACCCCGATCCGGAGGCCCTCACGAACGAAGTGTACGCCATCACTGCCACGGCGGACATGGCCCCGGGACAGCTCGAAGTCGGGACGCCACCGGCGGTCTGCGTCGCCGCAACGGGCGCCGGACACATCCCCCCGACTATCATCGAACCGCTCGAGTCCCTCCGGGACGAAGGCGTCCCGATCGTCATGACCACCCGGTGTCACGAGGGGCGACTCGCCCGGCACACCTACGACTTCGAGGGCAGCGAAGCCACGCTTCGAGACCTCGGCGTGTACTATAGCGACCTCCCCCTCTCCAAAACCCGGATGAAGACGATCGTGGCGCTGGCAGCCGACCGACTCGGCGAAGCCTTCGAACGGGTTGCGTAGCAGGTTTCCCGACGGCGGTTCCCGTCTGGCGCTGTCGACCGATTCTATCCGTTCGATGTCGAAACGAGCACGTCAGACCCCGAGTAGACTGATCGCGTTCAACGCGACCACGAGCAGCGAGACGACGGCGAACCCGGCAAGGGTAATCGTCGCCGAGCGTTTCGGTAACAGCACCCAGACGACCGCGAGAAGGAGAACGGCCGCGAGTTTCAGCCACCCGATTCCGGAGAGACCGTACGTCGCAATAAAGGCCCTGGCCACCGCATTGCCCTCCTGCAATCCGATTTCCAGACCGACCATCGTAGTGAGGACGTCGAACACGCCGGAAAGCAAGACGACCGTCCACAGGACGGCGTCAGTCTCGAGAAGGGGCCGGTCGTCGAGAGAGCGATCGAGCACCTCGAGACCGCGGAGGAACCAGTCAGGGACGATTCGCTCCGGGAGCGATCCGTCAATCACGGTCGGGAATTCGTCTGGTTCCTACTTCAAACCGCTCCTCGCTGACACGAGAGATTCAACCGGTGGGCTGGTCGAACCATGATTGATGGCATGGCGTCGTCTCCGACGCCAGTTTGTTCTCGTGCGTGGGCGCTTCTGGCATATATTTCCCCTATGGTGGAAGAGTGTACGGCGAACTCGAACACGACCCTCCCCCCGATCACATCTCTGGGGCTGCCGATTGACGGAGGCTGTGACCTTCGTGGCTCCCCCCACCCCCGGGATAGGTATTATAGTAGTGGCAATTGATTGCTGGACCGTGCCACTCGAGTATACCCACACACCAGTGACTGTCGAGGGGAAGACGACTGTTCACATCGGCGCAACGAGCGGCATCGGGCGGGCAATCGCCCTCGGATTCGCAGAAGAGGGAGCATCGGTCGTGGCGACGTCTCGATCGGCAGACCGGGTCGAGCGCACGGCGGAGGAAATCCGCGAACGGGGCTCAGAAACCATTGAAATGACGTGTGATGCGACGGACCGGGAGGACATCCGGGACCTCCGGGACGCGGTCGTCGAGGAATTCGGCGGGGTGGACGTCATGGTGTACTCGGCGAGTGCAATCGCACGAAAGAACATCCTCGAGGTGTCAGAAGACGAGTGGGAAGACGTCCTCGACGTCCAGTTGAACGGGGCGTATCGATCCACCCAACTCTTCGGCCGGGAAATGGAGGACGGATCGATACTCCACATTTCCTCTGCCTCCTCAATCACCGCCCAACCAAACCTGATCGCCTACGCGACCGCGAAAGGTGGCCTCGACGCGTTGATCAGGGCCTCGGCCTGGGAACTGGGTCCCGATATCAGGGTCAACGCGATCCGGCCCGGGTTCGTCGGAACCGAGCAGACGAAGGGGACCTACTCGGAAGGACAACCGAGATACGAGACGATCAAATCACGAACGACCCAGGGTCGTCTCGCACGGCCCGGGGAGATGGTCGGAGCAGCGGTCTACCTGGCAAGCGACGCTGCTGGGTACACGACGGGGGAAGTCATTACGATCGACGACGGGTTCATCGCGTCCACATTCGAGGATTGAGGAAGAAGGGGTCGAGACGATTTGTTCGTCGGTCGGTCGAAGTCGGTCCGGGACGGTCATGACGGTCGAGCTATTTTCCGAACGGTGAGCGAGTGATCGCTGAGCAATCCCGGATTGGCCACTGGGTTCTCCCTCTCACGGACCGGGAATCAGGCGAAATCCGGAAACGATGGATTATATTGTATCGAGAACCTCCAATACTCGTTCTTCGTCGGCGCGGCGCGGACCTGTGTCGAGGTCCTCATCGAGAGAGTCCACTTCGGCCTCGACTGTACGCTTCATCGCCGATTCGAGGGGTGTTTCGGTCCACCCGAGGCTGGCGAGTTTCTCCGTCGAAAGCAAGTGGGGTGTCTCCCGATAGAGCGGGAAATCGGCTGGCGATATGTCTGCCAGGGAAAGTTCCCGTTCGCTCGCGTACACGACCGCAACCTCGGTATCGAGGGCGTCCGCTATCAGGTCAACCATTCGGTCGAGCGTGGGAATGTCCCTGTCCCCGACGTTGTACGCCTCCCCTGCAGTCCCGGATTCGGCCACGATCCGGAGGGCACGGGCGACGTCTTCGACGAACGCACGGTGCCAGATGTTCGTTCCGTCGCCCGGAACGAGTATCCGATCGTGGGTGTTGATCCGGTGGACCCAGTAGCGGACCCGATCGGTGTAATCGTGTGGACCGTACACGATCGGCGGTCGAACGACCATCGCGTTGACACCTCGCTCGGCCGCCCGGAAGACGCGGCGGTCGCCCTCTGCCTTCCTGTTCCCGTAGGTTTCCATCGTATCGTCCACCGCCTGCTCCTGGGTGCACGATTTCAGCGGGGTTTCGTCCTCGCGTTTGGGAATGGATTCGGCGCCGTACGCGTCGCCACTCGAGACATAGACGTACGCGTCGACGTCCTCGAAGAGTGTCGTTGCTGCTTCGACCTCCCGGGGTTTGTATGCGATGCAATCGATGACGACGTCGGGGTCGATGGATTCGGCGGCGTATTCGAGTGCCGAATCGTTCGTCCGATCTCCCGTCACGTGAGACACGGACGCCTCCTCCGAGAACGGATTGTCCCGGTTTCCCCGGGTGAAAATCGTCACGTCGTAGCCGTTTGCCAGAAGTTCGTGAACGGTGTGTCGCCCGATAAACCGGGTGCCACCGATAACGAGCGCTCGGGTCATACCGGAGTCGATGACCGGTGACCCCAAAACGGTGCTGGCCGTGTGAGGCGATCGATACCGATATGCAGAGGAATAGATGAGGTAACACAATTGGGCAAATATAGAACCCAAATAAGTAAATTCATTATTTAAATGATTGTTTAAAAAAAATTAATAAGTAATTATAAAATATGATTTTTGATTAAATCTTAAAAAATCATAAAATATAATTAATATGGTATTATGATAGATAATATATAAATATTATGTTATGTTATGTTATGTCATGTTATGTTATGTTATGTCATGTTATGTTATGTT
>JBDGTL010000111.1:0-5026 GCA_042216905.1 Halodesulfurarchaeum sp. | reverse complement strand
TGGGTCTGTCCGGACCACCACGACGTCGTCCGGGGCCTCGATACGGTTTGAATAGGTGTCGAAGGATGCTGTACTATAGTACAGTGTTCAAATATTCATATATGTGACTTCACGTTCCATATATAAAATGTGACCTCACGTTTCATATATGGAATGTGACTTCAAAGCCATATATAAAATGTGACTTCAAAGCCATATATAAAATGTGACTTCAAAGCCATATATAAAATGTGACGGAATTACTAAAATACGATATTAAATTGTGGCAAATTCACTCAATGTACGATATAAATTGTTACAAAATAACAAAATTCGATATAATATGAGATAAAATATCAAATTCAGTATAAAACGTGATGAAATTGCCCACGCGTCAAAACACGTAGCGCTGGAGGAGGTGTCGGATGAACGTGTGACGCCTGGGTTCGTTCGCGTGGACCAGCACGACGGTGGCGTCGAGTTCCTCGACCAGTCTGTCGGGGAGTGACCCGAAGATGACGTCGTGAATGAGGTGATGTGCTGAGGTGCTCGTGATGATCAGGTCGGACGATTCGACGGCCTCGATCATCTCCCTGTCCCGCTCGACGTCGGTCAGAACGCGGCTGTTGCACTCGGCCGAACACAGGGCCATAATCGTCTCGTGGTAGTCCTGGATCCGGTCCGCTGTACCAGGTGAGGCGTCCGGGTTCTTCGCGGTGTAGAGGTGCAGGTCAGCGTCGTGGAGTCCCGCTATCGCGTCACCAATCATGACCTGAAGCGGGGAGAAGGGGCCACGCTCGCCGACGAGCGGGATATCGTCGACCCGTTCGAGTTCGTTCTCCCTGACGAAGACGAAGTCCGCCTCGACGTTTCTCATGTACCAGTCGACGTCGTACCCGCCAAGGTCCCGCTGGAAGAACTCCGGCTGCCACTCGCCGATCACGAGGTTCACCTGGCGTTCGGTCACGTAGTTCGCCACGGCGTGTTCGATGTCGTGGGCGACGACTTCCCCGATTTCGACGGGCGACTGGAAGTCCGAAGCCAGGTCCGCTGCTTCGCGTTCGAACGCTTCATCGGTCGCGCGGAACTCCCCGACTTCGGCGGAGAGGGGAACCTGCTCGGGGACCTCCTCGAACCGGACGAGATTGACTGTCCCACCCCGCCGGGCGGCGATCGGTTTGGCGAGTTCGAGAAGTTTCCCCGTCGTCTCGGCCGTGGTCTCCGGCCCGACACCGATCAGGATGCCGCCATCGCCACCCGTCGCGAACAACTCCCGAACGTTCCGGACCGAGTACCGGTCGGTCGTCTGCCGAATCGCCTCGAGGGCGGCACCCTCGCGGGCCGTCCGTTCGCGGCCATAGACCCGGTACCACACGTATCCACCCGCGATGATGCCGATCGCACCCACAATCGAGATGATCCCCATTTGTGTGATGAGGAGGAGTCCAGCCCCGATCCCGAACAGCTGGACGTAGGGGTATCCCGGGGCGGTGAACTCGGGCTGGTAGGACTGCAGGTCGCTCTCCCTGAACGCGACAAGAGCCGTGTTCTCGAGGGAGAAGACGAGTATCTGGAACGCGCTCGCCAGTTTCGCCAGTTCGACCACCGGGACGAACGCAATGAGTAAGACGAGGATTCCGCCAGTGAAGAGGATCGAGTACACGGGCGTCCGGTAGGTCGCGTGTATCTCGCCGAGGGAGGGTGGAGCGAGCGAATCACGACTCATAGCGAGGGGGAACCGGGTAGAGGAGAGGATACCAGCGTTCGCCATACTCGTGAGCGCCAGTACCGCGACTGTAGCGATGGCCAGCGCCCCCGGGTCCCCGAATAACTGGGTGGCGGCGAGCGCCATCGGGGTGAGGGTAGTGGTGAGCGTATCGAAGGGGGAGACGCCGACGATCACGAAGGCAATGGCGGTGTAGACGTGCATCATGAAGACGATAGAGGCCAGGATTCCGATCGGGATGTTCCGCCCCGGGTTCTCGACCTCCTCGGCCACGCTCGCGATTTTGGTGACACCCGCGTAGGAAACGAAGACGAACCCTGTCGCCGCGAGGACCCCCATCGATCCCGTCGTGAAGAACGGCTCGAAGTGAGAGTTGTCGACGTTGGTCACCCCGTTCGCCACGAAGACACCGAGCGCGAGTAAGACCAGTGTCACAATGCCTGCCTGCAGGCGACCGGTTTGTTTGACGCCGAAGACGTTTACGACGAGCAGGAGGATGGCAAGTCCCAGTGCGATGACGGTCACGAGTCCGTCCGGGAGGCTGACGATGACGAGCAGATAGGCACCGAGTCCCACCAGCGCGAAAGCACTCTTGAATACCAGGGAAAACCACGCCCCGACCCCTGCAATCGTCCCCATGAGCGGACCCATAGCCCTGTCGATATACAGGTAGGTTCCACCCGCTTCCGGCATCGCAGTCGCCATCTCCGACTTCGAGAGGGCGGCCGGGAGGGCGACGACGCCGGCGAGGTAGTACGCAAAAATGACGGCCGGGCCACCGATTTTCGCCGCAAGCCCCGGTAGCACGAAAATCCCGCTTCCGATCATCGCACCGATGCTGATGGTGAAGGTCGCGTACAGGCCGAGGTCCCGCTCGAGTTGTTTCGACACGCAGTTGCCCTTGGACGAGTGCCTTGAAAAAGCCCGTCCTTACCGGATATCGATGTTGTGTTTTCTGTACAATATAGTAGTGGGGGTGGGGATGTACTCGTGGGATTTGGATAGCCCGAACGTGGCTGAACGGAAAAGAGGGGCCCGAACGTAGCGGAACCGAAGGAATGGGCCGACCGAGGCCGAGATGAGGAAATCGTCCAGACGTGGAAAAACACCCGAGGAAACAATGACAGGTCGACGACCGGGTTTCCCGGACCGTCTCCCCCGACATACGGGAGGTGCTCGAAATGTCGTGGGATGGTGTCGAAACGGCGAACGGTACATGTGTCGATAGTGGCTGACGGGCAGGATTCGGTGACCGCCTCCCATTGGTCGACCACTCAGGGTCAGGAGCGGTCTGCAAATGTCCGAAGGACTGGAATGTCGTCGAGTTGATTCTCGGAGACAAGGGTCCAATCGATCTCTGATGGCCGGTCGTCGAGACGGTCGGTCCTGATCGTCCGCTCCGGCGTCACGATCAGATCCATCGGGACGTCGTGGGCGTCGACGGGGAACGTCTCGCCCGTTACCTGGATCTCGTGGACGGTCGTCGCCACGACCGTCTCCCGGGTCACCGACCCGGATTCTTCGAGTATCGCGAACTCGAGGTCGCTGTATCCCTCTCCTTTCCCGATCCAGTCTCCCGACTCGGTGACGGAGACGCTCCCTGCCACGACCATATCGATCTCCGGAACGGCCGCCGGTCTCACCCGGGTCGCATATTCGCTCGCGTGAGAGAGCGTCGCTGCCCGGTCGGGATCGTCGAGATCCGCCGGATCGAGTCGCATGAAACACGCGTCCGACCGCAACCTGGGGACGGCCATGAACACCGTCTTTCCGGCGTGGAGTGCCGCCCGACGGACAGGTAACTGTGGGGCGTCGGGATTCGCCTTGATCACCGATGCAGACGTCCATTCGCGGACCGTCGACAGTCGGTCCGCGGCCCGCTCGGCACCGTCGAAGTTCGGAATCCGATCGTGGGGCGGGAAGGGAAATCTCGCGATGCCCTCCTCTTCCATTGCATCCCAGACCCGCTGTCGGATCGGTTCTTTCGCCATCGTGGGATGACAGTGTTCGGGACCCTCCTGCATAATTGCTCGGCCCGCCTCAGTCCGGTCCTCCAACAACGGGTGCGGGCCTCACGATGTCTGCTATTCATGGGAACGTCGAACCCCCGATGGGCAGTCCGGTTTTCGAACAGCCATCGACACCGCTCCGTCTGTGTTCCACAAATCTGGAGAAGCGGTATCCCGGTACGTCTCCGGACGTCGGCTCAATCGCTCGCGACGTCGTCACGGAAGAAAAATCCGAAGACGAACGGTTCCTAACTCCCGGAACCGGTGTAACTCGGCATGCCCTTCGAGACGTTGGTTACGAGGTGGCAGGCGAAACAGGTCGGCCGGGTACCATTCTCGAGACCCTCGAAGTGGCTGCTTTTCATGTGGACTGGATGCAACGACGTCCGCAACGACGAGGCCGTGCCACTTCCATCGGCCTTGTGACAGGCGACACAGTCCTGGTAGGTCGGGTTCTTCGGCAAGGGATCGGCGTGGAAGGACCCACCGACCGAGACGGCCTCGTAGAGGAGATTGTACCGCTCGCCCGGACCCGGATCCGTCTCGTTCGGGTACTCGTCCGTGTGACAATCAGCACACGCCTTCCCGGGCTTCTGGGAGTCGACGTCCTTCAGCGAGAAGGTAGCAACCTGAGGCATCGGAGCGGTCATCGAGGCTGCGTGGGCTGCCTCCTCCGTGTAACTCGGCATACCCTTCGAGACGTTGGTTACCTCGTGACAGGCGAAACAGGTCGGCCGGGTACCATTCTCGAGGCCCTCGAAGTGGCTGCTTTTCATGTGGACCGGATGAAGCGACGTCCGCAGCGAGGACGCCGAGCCACTTCCATCGGCCTTGTGACAGGTCACACAGTCCTGATAGGTGGGGTTCTTCGGCAAACTGTCCGCGTGGAACGACCCACCGACGGAGACGGCCTCGTAGAGGAGATTGTACCGCTCTCCGGGTCCCGGATCCGTCTTGTTCGGGTACTCGTCCGTGTGACAATCAGCACACGCCATCCCGGGTTTCTGCTCGTCGACGTCCTTCAGCGAGAAGGTTGCCACGGGTGGCAACTCGCTCGGCGTTCCGGACGCCGGGGGCGTGTAACTCGGCATACCTACCGAGACGTTCTGGATCTTGTGACAGGCGAAGCACGTCGGCCGGGTACCATTCTCGAGACCCTCGAAGTGACTGCTTTTCATGTGGACCGGATGGAGCGATTTCCGCAACGACGAGGCCGATCCACTTCCGCCGGCCTTGTGACAGGTCACACAGTCCTGGTAGGTGGGGTTCTTCGGCAAACTGTCCGCGTGGAACGACCCACCGACGGAGACGG
>JBDGTL010000066.1:0-5257 GCA_042216905.1 Halodesulfurarchaeum sp. | reverse complement strand
TCGGTGCTTTCGACTTCGAGGCCGTAGTTCCAGGCGTCGTACCCCCCTTCCATGCTCCTGACGTCCGTATCGTCCTCAACCCCTTCGTAGGATTTGATGAGTTTCGCGGCCTGCTTTGAGGACTGTCCGATCGGACAGACGACGATTACGTCGTCCTCCCAGTCGTACTCCTGGACCTGCGCCGGGAGGTCCTGCATCGGGATGTTCACCGCACCGGGAAGGTGCCCCTCCTCGAACTGCTCCGGCGGGCGAATATCGACTATCCGCACCCCGTCCCCGTCTTCGATCTTTGCCTTGACCTCCTCGGGAGGGATTTCCCCATCCATTATTCCTTCCGCAGGAAGATACGGTATCGACCATCGCCACTCCGCCAGACCTGTGCGGTCGCCTGATCCTTGACGGCCTCGGGTACGTTTTCCGTCGAGGGGACGTGGTCGGTCTCCTGGACGAGGAGATCGCCCGATTCCAGATCCTGGATCGCTTTCTTGGCCTCGATCTGGGGATACGGGCAAACCTCTCCGGTCATGTCCTGTACGTCCGCTGCCTCCTCGAGGAGCGCATCCGCGGTTTCGTCGTCGATCTCGCCGGGGAGGTCGACGACGTCCTCCCAATCGGGATGACTCATGCCGCCAACTTGCCGAGCGGAGGGTATAGGGACATCGATTGATACGGCTCTTTCCGGTACCGGTGACGCTGAAACCGCCACCTCTGTCCACTGTCGATGCCGGCAACATCTTACTTCCGGAGGACTAGTTTCCGGTATGAGCGAGGGCGGATCCGACGTGGGTTCCGAACGGAAAAACGGGCCAACCGACGGCGATCCCCATCGGGATGACGGGCCAATCGATGAGTCGACGATCTTCGAAACGCCGCTGTTCGAACTCGACATGGCTGTCCCGGCGACGGTCTACGGCAAGGCCGAGTGGTACAACCTCTATGAAGCGCCATATGGCGGCGGGTCGGTCAAGTCACGCATCGCGAAAGGGATGCTCGACGCCGCGGAGGAGTCCGGGGATCTCACGGACGGAATGACCGTCATTGAACCGACCAGCGGCAACACCGGCAGCGAGATCGCTCGCTTGGCCACGTCCCGCGGGTACGATGTCGAGATCGTGATGCCGGATAACGCCTCGGGCGGAAAGGTCGGGGCCATCCGGGAAACCGGAGCCGAGATCCACTTCGTCGACGCCGATCGAGGCTACGACGCCGTCATCGAGACGTGTGAGGAGATCGTTATGTCTGATCCGACAGGGTACTACCGACCGAACCAGTACGAGAATGCCGAGAACCCCGGGACACACGAGCGGACGACGGCCGCCGAAATAGCCGCACAGACCGACGGCGATGTGACTCATTTCGTCGCCGGCGTCGGGACCGGGGGCACCATCACCGGAACGGGACGGGGCCTCGTGGATCGCATAGCGGGCCCGATCGAGATCGTCGGATTCGAGCCAGCGGAACCGCTCCACGCGATTGACGGCCTCAAATATCTCCGCACGGGGGATCACTACCACCCCGAGACGTACGACGAATCGGTTCTCGATGGGAAGGTCTACGTCGAGACGGGTGACGCTTACGAGAGAGCGAGAGACCTCCGAGAGCGATACCTCGATCGCGAGGTATCGATCGTCGACCGGGGCCAGCACTCAAGAGAGGTCGTCCGCGAGCATGCGAAGGTCGATGGCCAGTTCGTCGTCGGGACCTCCTCGGGCGCAGCCATTCAGGCGGTCTACCAGCTAGACAAACAGGGGAACCTACAGAGGGACGATACCGTGGTACTCATGCTCTGTGACAGGGGCGATAAGTACGCGGACATCCCACTCTGGGAGGACTATCTCTCCGGTGCAGGGGAGATCTGAGGTTTCCCAGTGAAACGCACACCGGACACATTTGAATGCGACGCGCTCCTTTTATCCCTCTACCCAAATCGTGTGGACATGGTAGGCAGCGATCATGACCCTACTGACCACGGCTTCGCCACAAACGGCGTTCACATCGGACAGTCGCTCAACGTGGCCACCGATACCGACCTCGGCACCCCGCCCCGGTACCGGGCCGCTTCATATGTTCTCTCCGAGACAAATCATGCACCGAAGTCCGTCGCGGTCGAGGAGGGCAAGAGGCACCCATGACCGCGGACCTGGTTGTCCCACTCATTGTCGGAGTGGGGCTGGGTATCTGCTTCCAGAAGGGCCGCTTCTGTTTCGTCAATGCGTTCCGTGATTTCTTCGCATACAAGGACTCCCGGGTGACCAAAGGGATCCTCGTGGCGATTCTCTTCACCATGGGCTTCTGGAGCATTGCATATGCATTGGGGTATTACCAGGCGTTCTGGCTCCCCGGGTGGGGGCTCACCGGCCTGGTCGGTGGATTCATCTTCGGTATCGGGATGACGTATGCCGGGGGATGTGCATCAGGGACCCTCTACCGGGCCGGACAGGGATACCTGCATTTCTGGATCACCCTCCTCTTCATGGGCGTGGGGTATGTCGCCTTCGTTCTCGTCTTCCCCACCCTCCAGACCGCATACTTCGCCCCGCTGACGTTCGGGGCGGGCTTTACGTTCTTCTCGGTTTCACCCCTCCCCGCACCGGTCCTCGTGTTGGTCGTATGGGCAATCACGATCGTCGGATACGCCTGGTTGCGCGGGTACGACCTCACGACCGGCACCGAAAGTGACTCCGGATCGACCGCCTCGGTCCAGCGCGGTTTCACTACGATCGGGACCGGTCTCCGCAGTCTGGCCAACGGGACGAGGGCCTACCTCCGCGGGTTCTTCGAGATCGATAACCCGATAGCGGCATCGAAACGCCCGTGGGATCCCCGAACCGCGGCCCTCGGCATCTCCGTCTTCGCCCTCATCTGGTTCATGAATGTCTCAATCGTCGGAATCACCGGCCCGGAAGCGCGCTGGGCGGGGTATCTCCTCCAGCAGGTCGGCATTACTGCAGGGCAGTATGCGTACTGGGGGTCGATCCTGTTCCACGGAGAGGGTATCCGTGTGACCGCGGACATGGTGATGATCGGGGCGGTGATCGTCGGGGCATTCCTGGCCGCAGTGTGGAGCGGCGATTTCACCCTCCGGATGCCGAAAACTCGACGCCTCCCCAACGCCGTGGTTGGGGGCTTTTTGATGGGGACCGGATCTCGTCTCGCTCCCGGGTGCAACGTCGGAAACATCTACTCGGGGCTGGCCGAACTCTCCGCGCACTCCTTCATTGCAACTATCGGCATCGTCGCCGGGGTGTACGTGATGACCCACTGGTTGTACCGCGACATTGGCTGTGCCATCTGACCGCAACCGTCGAAATTGGGTCCGTCCGAAAATGAGCTATTTCAACGGCCGCCGCTGGCCGCCGGAATCACCCGCACCTGGCTCTCGCCATCGACTGTCCTGTCGAGGTCGGTGACCTCCGATCCGTCGACGTACACGTTGATGAACTCCTTTATCTCGCCGTCTTCGATCACGCTATCCCGGAGCTCGGGGCCGTGTTCTTCGGCGTGGGTTTCGAGTAGTTCTCGGAGCGTCTCACCGTCCACGTCGACCGTCTCGGGACCGCCGTCTCCGATCACAGCCGGTATCTTGATTTCGGCCATGCCGGGGTTTTGATTTGGACGCTCAAAAGGGCCTAGGCGACGGTAACTTCTCCCGATATCGGATACATCAAGCGGACAAGCGACATCGTGACCTCCATTCGTCGCGGATCGATCCGTCCGGTGACTGCTGGCGACGTAGCAGTTTAGTGACTCACCACGAAATTCGTGAGTGTGCTCGAACTCACGCGGGAGGCCTACGACGAGATCGTGTATGCGGGGTACGACGCGGGGGCCGAAGAGGCCTGTGGCGTGCTCGCCGGCAACTACGGCGAGGATCGGAGCCACGTCACGGAAATCTATCCAACGGAGAACGCCGCCGAGACGCCCGAGATCAGGTACCGCATCGATCCGGAGGAACAACTCGCCGTCATCGAGGACATCGAGGACGCCGGCCTGGCGGTCGTGGGCTTCTATCACACCCATCCCGCGGGGCCGCCCCATCCAAGCGAGACGGACGCCGACCGGGCGACCTGGCCGGGCTACTCGTACGCCATCTGTGCGTTCGACGGCTATCCCTATCTCGGGTCGTGGCGGTGGCGCGACAGCGAGGCCGAATTCGAACAGGAACCCGTTCGCCTGACAGAATGACGGCAGCAGTCAATCGGCGGGCTGGCGATCAGTCCGCGGAAACCTCGGATTTCTCCTCGCGGTTGATGGCACACGAGGCAGTGTATTCGACGTCGTGGATCGAGTCGATGGCGGGGTCCTCGCCACAGACGGGGCAATCGTCTTTCTTCGTGATTTCGACCGTGTCGAACTCCATGAGCGAGGCGTCATAGAGTATCAGTTCCCCCTCAAGGAGTTCGCCCTCGTCGAGCACGTACTTCACGGCCTCGGTCGCCTGGATGTTCCCGACCGTCCCGGGAAGCACCCCGAGGACGCCCGCCGTCTCGCAGTTAGGCACCATTCCTTCGGGGGGCGCCGACGGAAACAGACAGCGGTAACACGGGGAATCCGGGTCGGCGGTGAAGGTCGTCACCTGGCCCTCGAATCGGAAGATAGAGCCGTGTGAGAACGGGATGCCGGCGAGGGTGCACGCGTCGTTGACCAGGTACCGCGTCTGGAAGTTGTCCGTTCCGTCGACGACGAAGTCATAGCCGTCGATGAGCTCCTCGATGGTTTCAGGCCTCACGCGAAGGTCGTGTTTTTCGACGTCGATGTCGGGGTTGAGGTTCGCGACGAACTCCGCGGCGCTGTCCACTTTCTTCCGGCCGACGTCGTCGGTGCCGTGAATGACCTGCCGCTGCAGGTTCGAGAGTTCGACCACGTCGTCATCAGCGATGCCGAGCGTTCCGACGCCCGCGGCAGCGAGGTACTGGATGATGGGTGCGCCGAGTCCACCGGCCCCGAGCACGAGTATCTCGGCGTCGAGTAGCTCGGCCTGTCCTTCCGGTCCCACGTCATCCATGATGATGTGTCGCGAGTACCGGTCGAGCTGTGATGAATCGAGGTCGAGATCGGCCATACGGGAACTAACAGTGGATATCCCCAAAAGACCCGCGATAACCGCCAACTGCTGCCGGTATCGCTGTGACCATTCCGCACCGTGAAGAGCGACGCTCTCGGAGATCCGAGTGAGGGCCGGCGACGTCGTTCCTCCAAGGCGGGTGTGGGCCGAAGGGAAAGGGACAGTGCCGCCACTGTCTTTCAATCGGTGGGT
>JBDGTL010000008.1:0-5809 GCA_042216905.1 Halodesulfurarchaeum sp. | reverse complement strand
ATTCGGCGTTCCACGAGGCCGGCGAGGCGGGCGAACTGTTCGGCGATCCCGCCGAGTCGATCTCCCAGTTGCACGTGCGCGCCGACTTCGAGCCGGAGCGCGGGGAGGGTATCCCCGACCACCTGGCGGCGGAGTTCGAGTTCATGGCAGCGCTCGCGACCACGGAGGCCGGCGCCCTGGAGGGCGAGGCCGACGCCACCGTCGCGGACGTCCGCGAGCTGGAGCGCGAGGTGCTAGAACACCTCGCGTGGGTCGAGAACTTCGCCGACGCCGTGGCCGAGAACGACTCCGCGGAAGGCCTCTTCGCCGAACTCGCGTCGTTCGCATGGGCGTTCGTCGCCTGGGATCGGGCACAGTTCCGCAACTGAGTCGAGGCGGGTTACAATAACGACCGTTGTCGACGTCGTGAAACGACCCTACCGTGACCGGTAGACGGACGGATATGCAATTGGTAGAACGCACGGATCGGAATCACGATCGAGGCTGTGACGGGTCTGACTCCGGTGTTTGTGGACAATTCACGTTCCCGTAGAGGACTTCGAGACCGACGGTGAACTCGCCCGTCGACGCGATCGGAGCGGTCTCTATCGCGGGCCTCGTGGGAACGATCGAAATCGCCCGTTACTGGGGGCTGTGGTCACTCGAAAACCCGAGCGAGCCAGGGTCGGGCTAGCCACACGGTGATCGCCGCGTCTTCCTCCACAGAGACGTCACCGCCCCACTTCGAAGTGAGCGTCTCGACGAACACGAGTTCAGCCAGTTCCGGATCGGTCCCCGTGGCTCCCGATTCGAGGACGGTGCGCACGTCCTCGGGGAGCCCAGACCCATTGTGCTCGAACCGGACGGCGACGTACCCGTTTTCCGCCACGACTCTCGCCGACACGACCGGATCGCTCGTGTCGTTGTACAGGACGAGTTGCTCGAGAACGATCTCGAAGATCTCCCTGAGGTAGGTCGTCTCGGCGACGACGTCCGCCGAGGTGCGGGCCTCGAGGTCGAATGTGGCGATGGGGAAGGTGACCCTGGCGTCGTCGATCGCCCGCCTGAGCGTCGCGTCGACCTGACTCCGGTGTCCGAAGAGCGCCGGGAGGGACGCGAGACCGTCGTGGGTCAACGCCCCGCTTCCGTCCTCGTCTCGGGACCCACCCGTCGTCTCCGCTGTGTCCTTTCGCGATGGACCGAGCGGATCGCCGACCAGTTGGCCCTGAACGGTCGCGAGCGATTCCGTGAGTCGGCGTTCGCCGCCCAGGCTCCCGACGAGGTAGACGATGGCGATCACGGCGAGGAGGTTCACAGCGGTCTCGAACAGTTCGCCGAGGACGTTCTGGTGGGGGGTCCCGCCGGCGAGATAGCGCATGATTTCGGTCACCTGGTGGGAGGCCATGAGGGCGAAGAGGAGTCCCCCGAGGAGAATTCGACGATCGCGGAGTGCCACGCTCGCCGCTATCGCGAAGCCCACGCCAAGGACGAGCGTCGTGAGGGGGACGAGTGTGAAGGCGAGTAGTACACCGATCGATTCCGCCATCTCCCGAGTGTCTCGTCGGCAGGCGCTTAATACGCCGGGATGTAGTCGCCGCCACTGGCGTGTACGTCGATTGCGTCAACAGGCAGACGCTTCCGCAGTGCACGCAGTCGATGCAGTCCGTGTGTCCGGACCGGATCGGCCTTTCGCCGGTTCGTCGGACGATCCGGCGGGTCTCGAGTCGGAATTCGATCGGGTCCGTTCCCAGATTTTGGACCCACTCAAAACGGTGTTCGGTGGAGACGTGATTGTGCTGTCCCAGCCCCGCGAAAGCGCTGCGTTCCGAAATCTGGCTAGCACGCCCGCCGGGTCCGTGGGGAGAGAGGGAGTGAGTCACCGAATTTCGGCACTCGCCCTCGAGTCTCACTCGTTTGGCGTAATCTTCCCTGCGAAGGTCTGGAATTCGATGGTCTCCTCCGGAATGTAAAACGTATCGGTCGCGAACTCGTAGACGTTCTCCGGCGTCTCCCCCTCCCAGACGATGTAACCGAAGTCGCCTTCTGTGGTTTCTTGAACCATGTCGATGCTCGCCCCGTCCATCGAAAACTCTGCGAAGAGGTCCTCGAAGAGACCCTCGATTTCCCCGAGGCCGCGGAAGGTCCCCATGTTGGTCACGATCACCGACTCGTCGTCGTAATCCTCCATGACTCCCTCGAGGTCCTGCGTTCCAAACGTGTCGAGGTGGTGCTCAAGGACGTCGGTCGTTGTCGCCATTGTGTGCTACCCCGGTCGTTGTTTATCTCGATCGATCATTAATATTGGTACCGTGACAGCCCGCTGGGATGGCCTCCGTACGTGACGACCCCCACGTTCGCCCATAACACTCCCACGTTCGCCCATAACACCCCCACGTTCGCCCACAACCGACCCAGGCTCTCACACAATACGCTCACTGTTTCGCCCTCTTGGCCGATTCACCCGAGGCGGCGGGCCCGAGTGGCCCGTCGCGTGCGGAGAGATCTCCACTTCCGGAACAAGGCTCTGGTCGTCGATCACGGCCACCGTCCGATGGACCCCGATGCCCTATTGTGATTCCCGTCTGAGAGGGCTTCCTCGAGGAAACCCGGTCTCGCACAGATACCGGCAATACTCCTCGTCCGCGTTCGGCAAACATTTACCCGGCCCGCCGATATATGCCAACGAGAATTCGAATGCAGGGTCAACAACAACAGGCGTACGACCGGGGGATCACCATTTTCTCCCCGGACGGTCGCCTCTACCAGGTCGAGTACGCACGCGAGGCTGTCAAGCGGGGAACGTCGTCTATCGGTATCCGGACGACCGATGGCGTTCTTCTCGCCGTGGACCGCCGCTCGCGGTCGGAACTGATGGAACCCGATTCCATCGAGAAACTGCACAAGGTCGCAGACCACATCGGTATCGCCAGTGCCGGGCACGTCGCCGACGCCCGGCAGTTGATCGACTTCGCGCGCCGTCGGGCCCAGATCGAAGAGTTGCGCTACGAGGAACCCATCGACGTCGAGGTACTGACAAAGTCCGTTACGGACAACATCCAGCAGTACACGCAGATGGGTGGCGTCAGGCCGTTCGGAGCCGCCCTTCTCGTCGCCGGCGTCTCGAACGGTGTTCCGCGTCTCTTCGAGACCGACCCGAGTGGCACGCCGAACGAGTGGAAAGCGGTCGCCATCGGGTCGGACCGCTCTGACATCCAGTCCTTCCTCGAGGAGGAGTGGCGTGACGACCTCGATCTCGAGGAGGGCATCGACATCGCCCTTCGCGCGCTGGGTCGGGTCCAGGGTGAGGAACTCGCCTCGGAGGGCGTCGCAATCTCGGCCGTCGAAACCGAAACCGGCCGGTACCGAGAACTGGGTACCGAGGAGATAGAGCGTCACCTGGCCGACATCGAGGAGGACACGGAGAGCGAAGAATGAACCTCGAGAACCCGTACGAACCGGAACTCGGTTCACTCCCCGAGCAGACGGACGCGGCAGGACGGGAGCAAACTACCGAGACCGGAACGACGTCTGTCGGGTTGACGACCGAGGACGGAGTCGTCCTCGCCACCGACCGCCGGGCCAGTCTCGGGGGCCGTGTCGTCTCGAACAAGAACGTCCAGAAGGTCGAGCAGATCCACGACACGGCCGCGCTGACGATGGTCGGATCGGTCGGCGGTGCGCAGTCCTACATTCGCTCGATCCGGGCGGAAGCGAACCTCTACGAGGCCAGACGGGGCGAGTCGATGAGCGTCAACGCGCTCGCCACGATTGCCTCGAACTTCGCTCGAGGCGGTCCGTTCATGATGATCAACCCCGTCCTGGGCGGCGTGGACGATTCGGGACCCCACGTCTACAGCATCGACCCGCTCGGCGGACTCTCGGAAGACGATTACGTCGTGACCGGAAGCGGAATGCAGTACGCACTCGGGGTGCTCGAACAGGAATACCGCGAGGACCTCACCCTCGAGGATGGCGTCACCATCGGGGCGAAGGCGGTCCAGAGCGCCAGCGAACGCGATACATCCAGCGGAAATGGCATCACGATCGCTGAGATCACCGAAGAGGGCGTGGAGATTCACACCCACGACGACGTCGAGGAACTGCTGTAATCGGTTCCACGGTCCGTAACCGGACTGGCCTGTGGGTGTCGGTATACGCCGTATCGTCCTGGCTCGCGGGATTTTCCCGATTTTCGTTTTATGTTCGATTTCAATCTGTGACTGATTATTTCAAGTGTCATATAGCATATTCTTTATTCAAATATTTATTGCATCATTGTATATTGCCATTTATTGCATCATTGTATATTGTCATTTATTGTATCATTGTATATATCTATTTATTATCTTCACAGTAAATTGTTTAATTTTACTTCTGTATGTATTTACTTCTTCTCGTTACCCGCTTCGATTACCATGAGATAGTCAATGGGTCGATTTCGGTATTGTACGATCAACACAGGGACGCTTCGTTCACGAGTGCCGGAGCGGGTAACAACAGTGGGTGATGATGCGGTCTCACCGGGGCCCTGATGTGACCCTGGTGGGACGATCGCCTCCGGGGAGGAACGCGGAGAATGTGGATTACGTTCCGTACCGAATGGGTGTCCACCAATACCGGGGAAGTGTCCCGGCCTGGCCGGCTGCCGAGAACCCATGGAGGGGGCACCAACCGATTCAGTATTCGGAAGCGGACAGGTCGCACGTGGGTTTCGGGGAGCCACACGAGTTACCAGGACCGACCCGGGTACCAGGAACCATGACCCAGATGGTTTCCGCGTCGGGTCGACCCAGTAATGGGCATGGTGGTGCCCCAGGTGTCGGGTAATTGGTGCTCCATTAAAATTGTTTTGCTTGTACAATATAATAAATACTCTGAGCACACTCGACCCGATTGATCATCGACGTCCCGATCGATCACTGACATCCCAATTGATCATTGACGACCCGATCGATCATCGACGACCCGATGGACCATTACCGTCCCGAGTGGTGTGTTAGCCCAGCGATCGGTAGTGCATGACTGTTTGGAACAGGGTGAATCGCCGGCGATTATTTTAGGTCTCCGGGGGAAGAGACGACTGTCGATGGTCCTCTCGCCTGATGTTCTCGTCGTCTTCGGCCTCATCGGGGTCGCGCTCGTCCTCTTCGTGACTGAGACGTTTCCCCCGGACGTCACCGCGATCGGATTGCTCGTCTCGCTCGTGTTGCTCCAGCCCTGGACGCACATCACCGCACCAATGGCCATCCAGGGGTTCGCCAACCCGGCGACGGTGACGATCATCGGGATGTACATCCTGAGCGAGGGGATACGGCGCACCGGCATCGTCACCCGTTTGAGTCACCGCCTCACGGTATTCGCCGCGGGGAACGAACGCCGACTGCTCGGGGGGATCGTCGGGACCACGGGAATTAGTGCCGGATTTATCAATAACACTCCAATCGTGGCGGTGTTCATCCCGATGGTGACCGACCTCGCGGACGAACTCGGGATTTCCCCGTCGAAACTTTTGTTACCGTTGTCCTACGCGGCGATGCTCGGGGGCACGTTGACACTGCTGGGCACGGCGACGAACGTACTCGTCTCTGAGTTCGCCACGGAACTCCTCGGCCGTCCCATCACGATGTTCGAATTCACCCCGCTCGGCGTCGTGGTACTGGGTGTCGGTCTGGCGTACTTGCTGACGGTGGGTCGGTGGCTCACGCCGGCGCGGGTGGGTCCCGGGGAGGGATCGATCGAATCCTTCGAACTCGACCGACACCTGGCACGCCTCGTGGTCAAGGAGGATTCCCTGCTCGTCGGTCGCCCCGTCGAATCCCTCCGGGAGACG
>JBDGTL010000102.1:0-5835 GCA_042216905.1 Halodesulfurarchaeum sp. | reverse complement strand
GCGGTTATCCTCGGGGGCGCAGTGTACGTCCTCCTCCTTTAGGGGATCGAGCAACCCTCCGCGGTTCACGCTCGGTTTACGGGCCCCAGGTAACCACGGTTGGGCCAAATTAGCAACCACTGTTGGGGGAAACTGGCAACCCCTGTTGGAAGGAAAACTAGATCTCAACAGACTGGATACATATCCCCGGCAGTTTCGGTCCCGACGGACCCCACTCCAGCAGGCGTGGTCCTACGTTTCCGGGACGGTGTCGGAACCGTCGAGGATGGCGGAGAGGAGTTTGGACTGGGCGGCCGCGAGGTGTTCGGTGAACGTCGAGGTGGTAATGCCGAGCGCTTCGGCGACCTGGCCCGCGTTCGCGCCCTTCGGGTGCTTGAAGTACCCCATGTCGTAGGCGATTTCGAGGACCTCGCGCTGTCGCTGTGTGAGTTCGCTCCTGTCGACGAACACCAGATCGTCGGTCCCCTCCTCGCCCTTCGAACTCACGAGTCGCTGGACGTCTACGTTGTCGAATTTCTCGCGGAGGACCGTCACGGCGTCACGAAGTTCGTCCATCGACGGCGCGTGGAAGGTCATCGAGAGGTCGCCGTCTGTCGCCTGGACGTCGACGATCGGGCAGTCGAATTGCTCGACCATCTCGCAGGCGCACTCGTCCGCGAACTGGCGCTGGAATCGGTACACCGACTTCTGCCCGTAGGAGAAGACGGGTTCGAGGCCGTCGGTCCCGTTGAGGTCGCCGTTCGAGTCCGTCGCGAATTCCTCGGTCACCCGGCCGCTTTCGGGATCGACTCGTTTCGAGACGTTGTAACACTCGACCCCCTTCTGGGAAACTCTCGCGATGGGACAACTCTGCAGGTTTCCGATCCGAAGTTTCGCTCTGATTCCCCCGGTGCGGTCCGTCCCGTCAGGCGTCTGTTTTTTGGATGCTGTGGTACTCATAATGATCACCAGATGGATGCGTTCCCGGCCTCGCGTTCGGTCGTATCCGGATTCCCCTCCCGGTCGTCGGCGGTGGTCGGATCCGGAACTCGGCCGGTGCCCCCAGCGAGCGGGGGTGCATCGTACATGTTTGGGGGTATGCACGGCATTACCCTAAATCAATTCACGCTTCCCAATACTTGAAAAACTCCTATAGACGCCCTTACACTGCTATATTCTTCGTTTTCTGGAATCTTTCCCCTTCGTTTACCTCCCCTTCACCCCCTACATATATTGGATGGGTCTGCACTATCGTCGTCGGCCCGAGAGACGCGTGGGGGAATACTGCCGAGCGTTTGCGGGCGACACTTCGCCATCCGGAATAGTTTAACTCCCATCTCGCCATGTACGGGATAATGGCGGGGATTCGGGCGGAACTCTCGACGAAGCCTGTCGAGACCTGTCCGGTCGCCCGTCTCTCCGAGGAGAACGACGTCGACGTGACCTCGGTTTCCTGGACCCATTCCCCGGATAGCGACCGGGTCACCGAGGAGTGTACGGTCCAGGGGACCGTCGAGTCCGTTCCCGAGGGATTCGAACGGGTGTTCACGACCGGCTCTCAGACGGTCTACCGGTTCGAACGCTCCGCAACCAACCCCTGTCCGTGCGAACTCCTCGAGGAACCGATCGTCGACGTTCACGCCGAGGGTGGCACCCTCCGGGTCACGGTTGACGTCGAGAACGTGGACGTGCTCCGGTCGCGTCTCGACGGGATTCGATCCGAGTACCCCTCGACGAGCGTCGACCGGGTTGGGGCGTCGCTGCTCGATGAGGGGTCCTCCGAACTGGTCCTGCTCGACGTCGGCTCCCTGACCGCGCGCCAGCGGGAAGTGATCGAGACAGCCTTCGATATGGGGTACTTCGACCACCCCAAGGAAGCAAACGCCGGTGACGTCGCAGCCGAACTCGACATCACGACCTCGACGTTCACCGAACACCTCGCGGCCGCCCAGTCCAAACTCCTCTCCGCCATCCTCGAGGACTGACGCGACCGTACCCTCAATATAACCCCTCGCATTTTTGGGATGGCTTATTTCCAGTCCCCTGTCGTTCTTCCGACCGATGGAGCCCGCTCAGGCGTACGTCTTTACCTGTCCGGAGTGTCAGGAAGAGATACGAATCGACGCGGGAATGCGGTCCTCGCTGATCGAGCGCGGATGTATCGTTTGCGGGGGCGAGGTGACCCGAGAGGCATTCAGCCGAATGTAACTCAGTCGGACGCCCCTCCGTCTCCCACCTGTTCGGCGACGAGTCTGTCGGCCGTCGAGACGAACTCAGGTTCGTCCCCACGGGGGACGGTCGCTCCCGCTGCGATAGCGTGGCCACCACCATCGCCTCCGACGGACTGACTCGCGTCTCGCATTACTGTGGACAGGTCAAGCCCCTTGCCGAGCAACCGCCCGGTCCCTCGCGCGGACACCTTCGTCTCACCGGGGGCGTCGGATTTGTGGGCGAACCCGATGATGGGTCTGGTCCGATCGATCCCGGACGTGCCCAGTGCCATTCCCGCGACGATCCCGACGATGGTCTCCCGGATTCGGTCTTCGGCGTGGAACCACTGGATGTGGTCTTCGACTGTCACCCCGGTTTCCCTCACCCATGAAAGCCCCTCCGAGAGGTTTCGTCTGTGCTGTCGGAGCAGTCGTTTCGCCGCCGCAAAGGCACCGTCACGGTTGCCACGACAGACCGCGAGTCCGACGTCCTCACGGTCGTAGCGAGCGGTGGCGTTGAGGAGCGTTGAGAACTCACTGGCGTCCCGCAGGACGGTTCCCGGCTCCTCATTGGGGAGGACGTAGGCCGTTCCGACGAGCCGGTCGACAGCATCCGGCGGGACGCCGTTCCTGACGGCCCGCTTCAGGAGGGCACTGGTGACGGTCTTTCGCTCGTCGTGTGAGAGGTCAGCCCAGGTCCGCCAATCGCCGTCGTGTCTGAGGTCGACGTCGATCCCCTCCAGGAACTGGATCGCGCCACGCTCGTCGTTGGTGATACCCGGGATCCGGACGTCTGAGGCGTATTCGAGTAGTTTCGGGAGTGGCCGCGTCTGCGTCCCGTACATCGCCAGGTCCGTTACCGTCTCGAGGACGCCGGACGCGACCCCTTCCTCGACGATAGCCCGGTTCGCGCCCACCAGTTCGCCGTCGACCGTCTGCATGTCTCCGACCGCACCGACTGCGGCGAGTGCGGCCAGGTCCCGATTGTCGGTTTCATCGGTGCCAGAGCCTCCGTCCGTGGCGAGGGCCCTGGCGACGAGGTAGGTGGTTCCGGCCCCGGAGAGCTCTTTCCCGCCGTCGATCCCCTCGAGCAGTGGATTGACGTGATAGTCCGTCTCCGCGTCCGCCGGCTGGTGGTGATCCGCGATCACCGGCGTAAACTCCCCGCGGTGCTCGTAGTCGGCGACGACGTCGAGTTGGCCGCTCCCGAAATCCGTGAAAAACACTGTCTCCTGGTCGGCCGCCGCAATCGCTTTGATCTCGTCCTCGTCGAGTTGCTTGCTGAAGACCACTGCAAATGGGATTTCGGCCCGTTCGAGGGCCGTGGCCGCGATTGCGGCACTCGTCAACCCGTCGGCGTCGATGTGGGACGCGACGAGGAGCGAGTCCGCGTCGAGGAGACGCTCTGCCGCTGCGTGGGCACGGTCCGCGAGGTCGGGAACCGGTCCATCCATCACCTCCACCTCCTTCGCCGTCGGGGATAAACCTACGGCAATCCGGGGAGTCGGGGAACGTGTTCAACGGGTAACGGTGGTAGTCCTGGGGGGAAAAGACAGTGGGGTTTTCCCGTACTCGGCGTTTGTTCGACCGGCGGATCCCCCTTAATTATAGGCTATGAATGTATGGAGCGGCCACGAGTAGGACCGGACGAACTACCATGTCGGAATCCTCCGAAAACGAGTACAGAATCCGTTCGTCGGACAAAGACCCCTCCCTTCGAAGTGCGGAGGTCACAGAAGGGGTCGACCGTGCCTCTCACCGCTCGCTGTTCAGGGCAGCGGGGTTGACGGACGAGGAGATCCACAAGCCGCTGATCGGGGTGGCGAACTCGTGGAACGAGATCGTGCCAGGACACGTTCATCTCGACGACCTGGCCGAGCACGTGAAGGACGGGATCCGGGAGGCGGGCGGCACACCGCTCGAGTTCGACACGATCGCGGTCGACGACGGCATTGCCGAGGGACACGACGGAATGCGCTCGAGTCTCCCGTCCCGGGAGACGATCGCGGACTCGGTCGAACTGATGGCGAACGCGCACAAGTTCGACGGGATCGTCGCGCTTTCCTCCTGCGATAAGATCGTTCCCGGGATGCTGATGGCGATCGCCCGCCTCGACCTCCCCGCGATCGTGGTGACGGGTGGGCACATGGCGGCGGGCGAGTTCGACGGCGAAACGGTCGACCTCGCCAACGTCTTCGAGGGCGTGAGCAAGTACAACGAGGGCGAGATGACCGAGGAAGAACTCTATACGCTCGAGTGTACCGCGTGTCCCGGGGCGGGATCGTGCGCGGGCATGTTCACGGCGAACACGATGGGGTGTGTCACCGAGGCGCTTGGCCTCTCGTGGACGGGGTGTGCGACCGTCGGGGCGACGGATCCCGAGAAGGAGGAAATCGCACGAAAGAGCGGAGCGCGCCTCCTCAACCTCGTCGAGGACGACGTCCGCCCGTCGGACATCCTCGACCGCGACACCCTCGAGAACGCCTTCATGATCACGCTCGCCCTCGGCGGGAGCACCAATTCGCTGCTCCACATTCCCGCAATCGCCCGCGAGGCGGGAATCGACATGACGCTCGAGGACCTGGACGAATTGACTCACCGGATCCCCCATCTCGCGCACATGAGTCCGGCCGGGCCATGGCGGATGGAAGACCTCGGCCAGGACGGCGGGATCCCGGCGGTGATGGCCCAACTCGAGGACCACCTCCACCTCGACCGGCCGACCGTGGACGGGACGACCATCGGGGACCGAGCGGACCAGGCCGACTGGGGCGAGACGGTGGTCCGGCCGGCCGACGATCCGGTCCGCGAGGGTGGTGGCCTCGTCGTCCTCCGGGGGAACATCGCTCCCCACGGATCGATCGTCAAGGCGGCCGCGATGGACGAGGACATGCGCCACTTCGAGGGCCGAGCCAGGGTGTTCGATTCGGAAGACGCCGCGATTGCGGCCCTCGACGGCGGCGAGATCGACCCCGGTGACGTCGTCGTGATCCGGTACGAAGGGCCGAAGGGCGGGCCGGGCATGCCGGAAATGCTCCAGCCCACCTCGCGCATCAGTGGCTCTCCCCGGCTGTCCGGTGAGGTGGCACTCGTGACGGACGGGCGGTTCTCGGGCGTCACCCGGGGAGCCGCGGTCGGTCACGTCAGTCCGGAGGCGGCCTCGGGCGGTCCGATCGCCCTGATCGAGGAGGGCGACACCATCGTGATCGACGTGGACGAGGGTCTTCTCTCCCTTGCCGTCCCACAGGACGAACTCGAGGCCAGGGCGGAGGCCTGGTCGCCGCCGGAGATCGAGACATCCGGCGTCCTCGAACGCTACGCGGCGATGGCCACGAGCGCGTCGAAGGGGGCAGTTCTCGAAGTTCCCGACGTGGCCTCGGTTACCGACATTCACTTCGAGTAGCGGGCGATCCGGTTCTTACCCCCTTGTGCATCAGCACCGGAGAGCGGACAGGTTCTCGGCCGCGAACCGCAACCGTATTCGTCCACTGTCCGGTATCACCCCAACGATACGAATCCATGGCCACGAATTCGACGAAGGACCGCGACTTGCGAAGCGCGGAAGTCACCGAGGGGGCGGACCGGGCACCGCACCGCTCGCTGTTCAGGGCAGCGGGGTTGACGGACGAGGAGATCCACAAGCCGC
>JBDGTL010000090.1:2828-5883 GCA_042216905.1 Halodesulfurarchaeum sp. | reverse complement strand
CCCGATTGACGTAATGACCGTCTTTCGGCACTGCTCACGCACTATTTAGATTTCGATTCAGATGGCCAAATGGGGTAGGGAATTGTCTCCCCCGAACACGTCGATACCAACAGGCCCCGTCGATTCGTGAAGTCCAATAGGTGCCGTCGATTCGTGAAGTCCAATAGGTGCCGTCGATCCGGGAAGTGTTGCAAGCTTTGTGGGTGCAATCCCTCCAAACGTTTCGTGAGAGTAGTTCCCTAGATCCCTTCATAAGCGAGCGATTCCGTTGATCCCACCCCTTTCGTGTCCACCTCCAATCCACCCTATTGTTCGGCCGTGGGACAATAGTCAGACCGGTGTCGCTATTATCTGAACGGAGTCGTCGGGAAAACACGCAGACTTAACAACCATCGCATCGGAGAAGCGGATATCGTGACCGACGTGCGCGACGAGACGGCGGACCTCGTCGATTCCAACCCCGAACTCGAGGAGGCACTCCGGGACCTCCTCGAGGTCGACGAGGAGAGGCCGTGGCAATTCGACGACATTTCACTCGACTCGGGTCAGTTCGGCGAGGTCGTCTCTCGGGGAATCGCCGAATCGCACGACGGAGGCTATCGACTGACCGATCCCTCCGCCGTCGAGGCAGCACTGGCTGGTGAAGCCTACGAACCCGAAACCGAACAGGAGGAATCCACCGCTGACAGACTGTCGATTGTCCTGCCGACGATCGATGCCCGATGGGCCGGATTACTCGTCCTCGCGGTGGTCTTTGCGCTCCTGGTTCGAACCGTCTTCGTCTGGCAGTACGTCTACAAGAACGGTGACGTCGTATTGCTCAAGAACGACCCGTGGTTTTACCGGTACTGGACGGAAACGCTTCTCCGAAGCGGCCTTTCTGCCTGGGATCTCGGGGCCCTTGGCAATCTTCCGAACGGCGTGACCGGCGGAAACGAAGTCCTCCTCATCGTGACGCTCTGGTGGGCCGCCGCCCTCTTGGGGGGAACCCCCCATGCCGCTGGAACAACCGTCGCCTGGTACCCCGTGGTGGTCGCCGCGATCGTGATGGTCCTCATATACCTGATTGCACGGCGCATCGGGAAGGACAGGCGCGTCGGATTGGCGGCCGTGCTGGTTGGAAGCGTCTTCGGTATCCTCGCCCAGCGGACGGCACTCGGGTACGGTGACCACCACGCCTTCGACCTCCTCTGGCTGTCACTCGGGTTGTTCTCGATAACGGTCATCGTCGGAAAGATGGATATCTCCCGATCCCGTGAGAAATGGCGATCGGCCGGAGCAGGAATCGTCCTTCCCGTCATCGGCCTGGGAGTGGCGATCGCGGGCCAGATCGCGTCCTGGACCGCCGGGGCAATATTGATACTCCCTGTCGGTGGGGTCGCGCTGTTGACCTCGATTGCTGCGGTTCGCCGTGGGCAGTCACCCGGATTTGCAAACCTCCCGATCGTTTTCGGGACCGCGATCGGGGCAGCCATCCCCTTCGTTCTGGACAGCGGTCTCGGGTGGTTGAGTCCGGACCGGGTTCTCGCACCGGCGGTTCTCTTCGCCGGCGTCGTGGCGGTGACGATCGTCGGTGAACTGGGCTACAGACAGGGGCTCTCGAGCCGGGTGGTTGCAGGCGTCCAGGTCGTCCTGGGTATCGCCGGGTTCACCCTCGTCTGGCTGTTCGTCCCGGAACTGGCATCGGCAATCCGGGACATGCTCCAGTACTTCCAGGGATTGGCCGGGGCGAACATCTCGGAGACGATCCCGTTGCTCGGCCCCCGTGCCGGCCTCTTCATGGGACCGATATACCACTTCGGGTTCATATTCTACCTGATTATCCCCTACATCGGCTGGGGGATCTGGGCGGTCGGGAAAGAGGACCAACCCCTCGCGCAGGTCCCGGCCGCCGTGTACGGCCTGTTCTTCCTCGCCTTCTCGCTGATCCAGTTCCGGTTCGCCCTGGAACTCGGACTGGCGACGGCGGTGCTCGGTGGCCTCGGACTGGTTCACGTCGCGTCCGAATTCGACCTCGCCGACCCGCCGAACGTCTTCAGGACCCGATCGGTCAGGGAGTGGCGGGAGAAAGGCGGATGGAACATATCTGGAGATATTTCACTCCCTTCCCCAAGAAATAGTGTTCTCCTCGTCGTGCTCTTCGTCTTCCTGTTGAACTTCGCCCTTCTCACGATTCCCCTGGGTTTCAGCAACTTCGCGGTGAGCGATGAGACCTACCGGACGGCCACGTGGATCGAACAGAACGCGAACCAGCGAAACCTCGAGTATCCTCAGAACTACGTCTTCTCGACGTGGGACCGCAACCGACTCTACAATTACTTCGCGAGCGGTCACTCCCTCTCCTACGGGTACGCCCAGGCGAATTACGAGGACTTCCTCGGGTCGAACGCATCAGGGGAATGGTATACCCGACTCCGGAAGCATCCCGTCGGGTACATCGTCACGACCGACGCGTATTCAGCCAGACCGGAGGCGATGTATACGCGACTCCACATGGAAATGGGAAGCGCCACGAACCGGACCGAGGGGCTCGCGCATTATCGGGCGGTGTTCGTCAGTCGGAGCGGGGATCACAAGGTCTTCACACTGGTACCCGGGGCAACGATACGGGGGACAGGACCCCCGAACGAGCAGGTGACAGTCGAGTCGAGGGTGTCAGCAGTCCACGAGACGTTCACGTACGTCAGGAGGGTCCATACGGACGGCAATGGACAGTATTCAGTCACGGTCCCCTATCCAGGGGAGTATACGCTATTCAATCGGACCGTCAGTGTAAACGAGACGGCGGTCCGAACGGGAATGACGGTTACTGGGTGAGCGGCTGGCCGGGACCGGGGTACCGAGGGTCGGGTCCCCTGGCCATCGACGTCGATGGCGTCTTTCTTCTTCGAGTGGAACGTTACCGAACCATCAGAACCGGCGACACACCAACAGAACCCGCGACACGACATCCCAGCAGTAAAACACCAACAGAACCCGTGACACGGCATCCCAGCAGTAAAAATACGCGCGGCGGGCGCGTGTGACGGAACGACAACATCTGAAGGAACGACAA
>JBDGTL010000090.1:0-2728 GCA_042216905.1 Halodesulfurarchaeum sp. | reverse complement strand
AGGAACGACAATATCTGGAGGAGCTCCGTAAGAAGCCAGAGTTCCAATCCTCGAGCGTGTCGAGGCTTTCGGACAACTATCCAATACCAACGATGTCGAATCGCATCGGATCGAGGGCGTGTCCGGGGACATCTCACCCGAACGGTGAACGAAACGTATCGAATCACGAAAGTGGGTTGTCCGGGGAATACCGATTTCCCGGGTGGTATCCACGCAGTGCTTCCCTCGACGGGGGAACACCAATACCGGAGGAGAAATAATGCTGGTGTATGACGGAAACCTGGCGGGATCGAATCGTGAGCGCGAGGATGTCGGTCGATTCGCAGTTCGAGGACCGGATCGAAGCCTCGTCCTTCTCTCGGCAGCAGTGGGGACTCGTCATGACCGCCGTCGAATTCGAGATCGAAAATCCCCAGGACCCGGAGGCCGCGGAGATCGTCGCGAATACGGATAATCTGGTCCACGTCCTCCCTGAACTCGAGTCGATCGACAATCAGATGGCCCAGATGGGTTCTGGGGGCGGCGGGTCCTCGGGATTGCTGGACGGCGTCAAAGACGCACTCGGGTTCGGATCCGGATCGTCAGTCGACGAATCCACGAAGCAAGAAGCGATTTCCCTGACCGAGGAGTACGCCACCCAGTTACAATCCGAACTCGAATCGACCGGACAGTGGGGGACGGTCAGGGAAATCGCGGCATCCGAGGAGTGACGGAACGACCGCCTTCCGCCAACCCCTCCTCTCCCGTCCAGCGGCAGTCAGGGCCCGCTCCCTCCATAGCCCACGAGTGTCGATCTTCGGTCGGCGGTGTCGCGATCGAGCGTACCGAGTCGATAGACGTATCAAAGAACCGGAACGGGGAAGAAATATCAACGAACCGGAACGATGAGACAATCCGGTGATAGTTCGAGAATTTATTCGATGTCGAACAGCGGGTCGAGGTCCTCCTCGTAACAACTCCGACAGACGTAAAAATCGACGACCCCCCGTTCTGACTTCGTGTGGATGAGTACGTGGACGGTATCGGAGAACGATACCGTCTCGTGGCAGATACCGCACTCTTCCGTATTCATGTGTGAATATATAGTAGTTTGCTCACAATACACATAGGTTTTTCTGGCGTATGGGTCGGCATGGTTCGAGGGTCGAGTCCGCAGGGCACCATTCGGGAAACTCCCAATGAAGCCGGTTCTCGCGATCGGAACCCGGGTGCTAGTCGATTCCTGTCTTCCTCGCGGCCCGAATCTCCGGGCGGTTCGAGGTACGGTTCTGGCGATTGCCGTCTGACCCGTGTCGTGCGTTTCCGACCTGGATCGTGACGGGCCGAACGAACCTTTATACACGCGGCTATCCCGCATTGAACCAATGAGCGATTTCGACCTCGATCTCCGGAATGCCGAACAACACCTCGAGGAGACGGGACGGGAGGGAGACATCGAGGGGGACCGGGTGGTGCTTGGCGTCCTCGATGGAACCACGTCGGACGAGGAATGGTTGGCGGAAATCGACGCCGGAAACGTCCTGATGCTGGCGATCGAAGGGGACCTCAACGAACTCGCTGCCGGATTCGCCCGCGAGGTCCGTGACGCAGGTGGAACCTTGATGCACTTCCGGCGATTCCTCGTGGTCGCGCCACCGGACGTGACGGTCGACTCCGATCGGTTACAATAGCGAGTGTTTGGGGTTTTTCTTTTGCTCGACCCATACTGAGTGGATACTACTTACAGTGACAGCGTTTGGAGTGAAAACGCCCATTCTCCCACGATTGTGACGTGTTGGTTCCTTTGTGGGTGAGCACTGCTCCGAAAGCCCACGCCCAATTGGCGTGTGGGCCCCAACTCACCGATCCTGTACCGGGTTATCGACAATCCCTTTCCACACCCCCTTCCCCCGATCCGGCTCACCGATCGTACCGGACGATCCCGAATGAGAAGGGAAGAGAAGATCGAAGACGACCGGATTCGCTTCTCGTGTGTGAGTTCTCAGTCCTCTTCCAGGTCTTCGAATCGGCGGAGTTGCTCCTCGTGAAGCGTAACCATCAGGTCGGCGAGGAACCCGAAGATGATCAACTGACCGCCGAAGAGGATCGCGAGCGTCGCGAGAATGGCGATCACCTCGTGTGAGATCCCCCGGGCGAACCACTCGTAGCCCACGTATGCACCGAGGAGGACGCCGATTCCGGTGGCGATGGAGCCGACGCTCCCGAAGTAGAACATCGGATTCGTGGTTTTCGCGAGCGAGTAGAGCGTATAGAGGATTCGGCCGCCGTCTGTGAGTGGGTGGAGGTTCGGTGCCGAACCCGCGGGGCGGGCCTGATAGGTGATCGGGACCACGTCGACCGGGACGTCCCGCCTGACGCACTCGACGGCCATCTCGGTCTCGATCCCGAATCCCTGGGCGGTGAGGTGCATCTTCTGCGCGGATTCTCGGGTGAACGCACGATAGCCAGAGAGGATGTCCTCGAGGTCGGTGCCGTGGACCCGCGCGAACGCGGCGTTGAAGAGCCAGTTGCCGAACCGGTTGAATCGGGTCATGGCGCCGGATTCCATGTCGGCGAACCGGTTCCCGATGACGTGTTCGGCCTCGCCCGCTCGTAATGGCTCGAGAAGGCGGTCGGCCTGGTCCGGTCGGTAGGTCCCGTCACCGTCGAGCATGAGGACGTACTCGGCGTCGGTCTCGTCGAGGACGTGATCGAGGCCTTCGCGGACTGCCTGTCCCTTGCCGGTGCC
>JBDGTL010000098.1:0-6131 GCA_042216905.1 Halodesulfurarchaeum sp. | reverse complement strand
CGGCGAGTCCATCCACCTGCGGTGGCTTTCCTATTTGACATATGGCGTGGGGTTGAGAGCATTAGTATATTAACGATACCCCCTTGCCACGGCGCAGTTGAACGCGTTTTGAGGCAATATTTTCTTCGTTGATTTGAACCCGCGCCTCAGTCGAGTCCCCGTCGTTGGGTGATTTACGACATTGGACGATTACAGGCGCGATACGAGAAGTCAATTGCTCTCATACAGCTCTATTGAATCCCCAGGGAGCGGTAGAATTGCGGGCTAAATTGGATTAGCTGTCACAGTTTTTCGGTAGTTTCAGCGGCGATCTCCACGAAACCTGTTACGGGTAATAGGAAATTAATATTCTATCTCGTGCGGACTGTTCGATATGGCAGATAATCCTACTCAAACCCTACGCCGTCAGCGGATTCAATAGAGCCGCCATAAACATAAAAAATGACAGAGCAACGGTCTCAATCCATTCAGCGATCACATTGCGAAGGAGAGCGACGATATGCAAAGAGTAATCGGCGGACGAAATACGTGACTTTCAGTCCGAATGGGCCGTATTTTATTCTTCTGTCATCTCTCGTTTCTGCTCCAGCTGTTTTGCCTCGTCGACCAGGTCGTGTTGATGATAAATGAGATCGGTCATCGTAACGATTCCAACGAGGGCGTCGTCTTCGATGACGGGTAGTTTCTTGATCGAGTAATCGTGCATTTTCTCGATTGCATCAGCGAGGGGCGTGTCCGGGTGAATTGTTACGAGGTTCCTGCTCATCACTCGAGATACCGGAATATCGGCGAACGGACGTTCGATTCCTGCTCCGGCGACCAACACGTCTCTCTCGGTAATGATACCACTCAGTTCATCACCCGTCAAGACTATCACACTCCCTGCACGCGAGTTGAGCATCTCTTCGACGGCTTCCTGAACTGTCTCCCCCATCTGTACTGTTACCACATCCGACGTCATAATGTCGCGAACAGCCATATTGGATATTGTTTATATATAACAATAAAGGTATGGTCATCGGGTACGTCGAATAGTTCGCAACTGCCGAACCGTTTATTGTCCCGTCGTAAGGAGAGACACAATTTCGGGAGGGTATACGCGATAGACGCGTTCAATATATACTTGTGGCCGATGGCCTGGGGAACGAGAAAAACGGCGTCATCGATGCTGATACACGTGGAGTGCCACGATTCGAAAGTGGGAACCCATTAATTTTGAACGTTCAGCACAATAGTACTGTGATTTCTCATTCCGCCACTCGATGATGTAGAATGGGTAATCATCAGCGAAACACCCGTTTTAATATTTCATAGGACAATTTTAATAATGTGAGCACGTATTCACGGGTTGGCGCGGTTACGTTCCTGGCTTTACTCACGCTTTCGGTCCTTGCCGTAACCATTTCACTCTGGAAGGTTTTGATCATCTCCTGGTCGGGATTCGTCGTCATGATTCTGGGTGGATTCGTCGGTGACCGATCCGGACACTCGAATTCGGTAATATTGCCAGCCTAGGGTTACGGGTTAGCCAGTGGGGCAATGATCGTCAGTGCCGCCCTTTTTCTCGTTCCCCAGGCCATCGGCCACCATTCGGGGTACGGGGGGCTGGGAATCGGCATCGGCCTCCTCTCCGGGTATAGTGCTCATACGATCGGTCACCAGTTCTCTCACCATGACGTGCCAATCGAGGTGACGACGATGGAAATCGGAGTGCATGCACTCGCAGCGGGATCCATAATCGGATTCGTCTACGGAAATACCGACATCGGATTGCTGTTTGGGTTGGCGATCGCCTCGCATAAAGGCCCTGCCGGGTACGCCTCTGTCAAACGCCTGATTCGCCAAAACCTCCCTTCGTCAACCGTACTCGTTCCAGCATCGGCATTCGGGATAGCTGCAATCAGTATGGCGACGCTCGACCTTCCAGGCAACCCAATCCTCAACGCTCTTATCTTCGGATTCGGCGCGGGAATATTTCTTCACGTGGCCATGGACTTCACCCCGGAATGTGAGATCGGTGGCGAGATATATCAAATTTCTAATGTATCGACGGACGACCACATGCTGCTCGACCGGCTTCGACTCCACGTCCTTGCGTCAATGAGTACAGGTGCACTCGTGGTCATCGGCCTATGGTTACTTCTCGAGTAACCGAATGAGACTCTCTGGATACGTCGCCGCCAGGTCGGGCCGAAATCTGGACTGAGAGGGCTCCGTGGGAGTGGCGAATATCTGTTTTGCCTTGAGACCGAACCGTTCGCGTCACATTGACGGATACTATTCGACGAAACGTGGGTATACAGAGAAAGCGTTGGCCGTGTTATGAGGATTCTCCCACCATGGTTGGGACCCTAATCGTGGCCGACCGTATTTCTCGTACGTATACGGAGAATTGAAAGGATGCTTCTGGCCGGGGAATCGGTGACACCGGTCCTGAGGTGCTTCGTATCACGGGGCAACGGATCTTACCGTTCGAGTACGTACCCGCTCCCGTGACAAAATGGGCACGGTTCGAAATCTCGGCGCACACGAGGTCATCGTTGGTGACCTGTTGGATCCGGCAGATGCCGATAGACCGGTAGGAGAGGTCGATGCCGTACTTTCGACGGTCGGTACGACGGCAAAGTACGTGTGGACGGCGACGGAGTTCGTCGACGGAGACGGGAATATCAATCTCGTCCATGGTGCAAAACGGGCGGACGCCGATCGATGTCGTGATGGAATCCTCACTCGGTGTCGATGAGGACCGGGGAACGTTATGGAACGGGCCTTTCGGATCGCCCTGCAACCGGTCATCGAACCCAAAACGAGAGCAGAACGGGCGATTCGACGGGCAGGGTTGCAATACACGATTTTCTGGCCAGGAATGCTCGTCGGGTACTGGGCGTACGGGAAGATACTGGTCGCCGACGTCGAAGCAGACCCATGGGGAGTTTCCTCCCGGAAAGACGTGGCCTATCTGATGGTTGCAGCCCTGTTCACTCCAGAAGCAGTCGATTGGACGTTTGCGGCGGCGAGAAATCCACTGCTTCCGGACCGAGGGGTCGATCGACTTTGATTGGACTATCCAGCACTGAACCAGTAACTGCATTCAAATCGTCGATTTGTCGTTCTTCAAATATGCTGTTGGAGTCGTCGATTTGTCGTGCATGCTGTTGGAGTGAATACATTCCTTAGCGGATTGCTGGGTCTGTGGAATACCATGCTATTGTTCATCGCTCCTAACCCGTCTCTCCTACGATCGTATTCGAGTTGCGCGTTAAAGCGGCTCAGGTATATTGGAGTTGCGCGTTAAAGCGGCTCAGGTATTAGTCTCGTCGATCGACGCACCGAACTAGTTTACTTGCAGGGGTGTGAAGGTTTACTGTAGGAATGACCGATACCGAAACGTACAGATCATGGGGAAATGAGCTCGAGCAACGACTTCGGCTGCGAAGTCATCCATTGGCAATCCGCTTGCTCGAGGACGAGTCCGAGGTACCGGACGAGGCAATACGTCCCAGTGTGGACGAGGATCATCGGCTATCACTCTGTCAGGCATTCGAACGCTCCCGACGTGAGGGTGAGACGATCGCAATGCTCGGGGGTGACATGTGGTGTTTCGAACCGGTCGTCGGATACGGTCTCGAGGAACCTCCAGGATCCTTTCTCGACGGAGACAATCGATATCCCAAAGATGTCGCGACCCGGGAAGCGGGTCGACGCTTCGCCGAGGAGTTCCCAAAACTCGACGCTGGAAAATTTGTCGGAATCCTTTCAGCACCACTGGGGTCGACGCCGTTTCGACCGCACGTCGTGACCACGTATCTCGACTCCGAACAACTCAGTCTGCTCATGATGGGGCGGGAATATCGGCTGGGCGGAAACCTGACCTGCTCGCTCTCGGCTCACGCGGCCTGCGTATACGGAATCGTACCAGCTCTTCAAGAAAAGCGATGTCAGGTCGCCGTTCCCTGTCGAGGCGACCGGTATTCGGCAATGGCTAATCCCGACGAAATGATCGCCACCGTTCCGACACAGGAACTCGGGGACATCGATGGTCTCACCATATCGGATGTTATAGAGGGGCTGCGTGAGGTCGAGAAGACTGGAACCAAACTACCGAGTGGCCGAAAGACGCAGGCGGCGTATCCACTCCCCGAAAGTTACGAACGAATCGCGAGTGAGATGGAATACTTCGAAAGCAGTCCGTAATTCGTCTCGGCCCGAAAGCGTGTTTTCTCGTTTCCATCACCACCAGTTCTGTCGTTCCTGCCAGCAACGGGGCTGTTCGGGAATAGCACCGCACATTCCAACGGTGAAGATGACAAATGAATGGCGTACTCGGGGGTTTGTTCCCACACGTTTCATTCCAATCCGAAAAGGTGACAATAATTATTGTACCGACAGCCGAACATCAACGCGTAATGACACGGGAACTGGTATCCTCTGACCCACCGATTGCCGTTGCCGTATTGACATCGAAGAGTGCTTCTCGCCTGCGATATCTCCTCGAAGACGACCCGAACCGGGGGAGGAAGTACGAGATCGTCGCCGGGTTCTCGAACGACGAAGAGAACGAGACGATGGATCTGTTCGAGGAGAACGACATCCCGGCGGCAGTGAACGACATCTCGACGTTCTACGAGGAGCGCGGGGCGGACCTCTCCGACATGGAGGTCCGAGCGGAGTTCGATCGGGCAACGATGGCCTTCCTCTCCGAATACGACCCCGACCTGATCGTCCTCGCTGGCTACCTGCACATCGTCTCCCAGCCGATGATCGACGAGTACTGGCCCCGGATGATAAACATTCATCACGCCGACCTGACGCTTTCGGACGACGAGGGAAACCCGCGGTACCCCGGACTCACCTCCGTTCGGGACGCCGTAATGAATGGCGAACCAAGGACTCACGAGACCACTCACATATTGACCGGCGACGTCGACGCGGGCCCTCTCCTCGTCCGATCACCACCGTTCGAGACCAACCTCTCGTTGATCGATTACGCCCGGGAACACGACGAGGAGGACGTCCTGAAGGCCTACGCGTTCGCACATCGCGAGTGGATGATCCGGGCGGTCGGCGGCCGAACACTGGCGAAGACCATCGAACTCGTCGCCGACGGACACGTGAAGGTATCGGACGGGGAGGTCTATCTCGATCACGATCAAACCGTGGTCCAGATGCATTAACTCGCGCCAGCGAGTCTCAATCACTGACATAGTCACGAAAGTGAAAAAGGAAAGAATTTAGATAACAATAATTAACATACTCAAATTTCTACTATACCCATTTAATACTATTTTCATTCGATACTAAAACGAATGTCAATATTTAATGTCAATTTACAAAATTTTAATCGATAACATAAAAATTCCCATTTAATCAAAACCGAATTATTATAACCCTATAACTTAGATGATATTATTATATAATGACAATTGTACTAATACATTATATATTACTCTTATAAAATAAATATACAAATTTTAGTAGTAATACTATAATATAATCAAAACTAAATAATCTATTATTAAATTATAAATTCAATTAACTATTAAACGGATATGATAGACAAAACTCGGTTAATCGTACACCATTACTATTGATCTGTGATACATTACAAGTCGACGCACAACGGTTACAAATCACTCCGATTCGTGTAGGGATCGTTGAGTCCCGCTTCGTGCCGATACGGCTATTCGTCACTCGTTAATTTATTTACACTTTCGGTCAGTTCTCCGAGTGCTTCCTCCTGTGATTCGGTTTCTTCGACGATATCCTCGGCCGTCTCGGTAACCCGGTCGGCGTCCTCCCTGGCATCGAGCACGAGGTTGTTCACGTCCTCGACCCGACGGGCCTGGTCGTCGTTTGCGTCGGCCACGTCGGCGATACCGGTCGCCGCTACCTCCACGCCATCGGATATCTCGTACAGCGCTTCGACCGTCTCGTAAATCTCGTCGTCGACGGCCTGGACGTTCTCGTGGGTTTCCGCCACCGCCTCGACTGTCTCTTCCGAGCGCTCCTGGATCTCGTCGATTCGCTCTGTGATCTCTTTCGTATGCGACTGAGTCTCGTTCGCCAGTTCCTTCACCTCGTTCGCGACCACCGAAAAGCCATCACCACTCTTCCCGGCCCGGGCGGCTTCG
>JBDGTL010000032.1:0-6261 GCA_042216905.1 Halodesulfurarchaeum sp. | reverse complement strand
TCATCGGCGTCATCAAGGCCTATCTCTCGCGGGTCGGGACCGGACCGCTCCCGACGGAACTCGAGGGCGACCTGGCCGAGGCTATTCGCGAGGAGGGGGGCGAGTACGGGACAGTGACCGGTCGTCCGCGCCGGGTCGGGTGGCTCGACATGCCGATGCTCCGGCACGCCGCCCGCAGGAACGGATTCACCGGGATCGCGATCAATCATTTAGACGTACTGGCTGGACTCGAGACAGTTCGAGTGGGACACGCCTACGACCGTGACGGCGAGGAATTGCTTTCAATGCCAGCTACCACCGAGCGGTGGGGCGAATGTGACCCCGTCTTCGAGACGTTCGACGGGTGGCCGGAGGTCGACTGGTCTGCTGTCGCATCTGCGGGATACGATGCGCTCCCGGAGGGGGCGAAGGCGTATGTCGAGTACATCGAGTCGGAACTCGACGCCCCCGCGGTGGCACTCGGCCTCGGTGCAGACCGAGAACTCGCCATCGTCCGTGAGCAGGTCTTCGACTGAGAACACGGCAACCTTTTTGCCCTGAGTACCCTGCGATCCGATAGGTGTATTCGACGTGAAGGAGGACCTGATGGACATCATCTGCTGTCCGGTCGACAAGGCCGAACTGGAACTCGAGGTCGAGGAGGCGTCGAACGGGGACGTCATCGAAGGAACGCTGACCTGCACGGAGTGTGGGGAGGTCTACCCGATCGAAGACGGGATTCCAAACCTGCTCCCGCCAGACATGCGAGAAGAGGCCTCGGCCTGAGAACGGGGCCCCTCGAACACGTCCAGTTCCGTTCGGCATCGGGAGTGATTCCTGGGGGGTTCCGGGCCGGTAGTCTCGGATCAGTTTGCCCTTCCTGATGGGACTGGGAGAGGTATTCCTGTGGGGATATCAGCCGGCGGGATCGCACACTGATATCGATCGATACTATCTCCAGGCATACCCGTCCTGGCGGAGGGGGTCCAAATGTCTATCACCGATGGCAATCGGAAGGGGAACCAGTGAATAGTCGTTTGATGCGACGAAATACTCGCTCGACTCCCTGCTTCGGAGATATTCGAGAATGGGTCTTGCCCCGTACTCATTTCAAAGGGTTCTCGTGATATCACTAGCCAAGGGGCCTTGATTTCCTCTCCCATCCTACAATTCGCGGCCCTTCACCCGTCGAGACGGATACTGTCTGACAGTCAATCGATTCGTCGATAGTGTCAGACCGGGTTACCCCGTGAAGGGGCCATTCATGGGGCTCCGGCAGAAGAGTGAGTTCCCATATGCGTCGGACGTTCGTATGACACTGCGGAAAAACGGTGACTCGTCGGCCTAGAACTTTTTCTACCGGGTCGCGAATATGGAGGTGTGTCCCGGAGCCTGTACGTCCATCTCAATCGAGATGGGATGAAGACGTTGCATCCGGAAACGCGGACGTTCGAGACCGACGGGTCCTTCAACATCATCCTGGAGAACCACGGGCAACCGGCACACGTCCACCTGCACATCGACGACACGCTCGCCCAGGTGGCTTCTCTCGAAGAGCCGAACTGGTACGTGCCTGCGGGAGGCATCGAACCGGTCGAGGTGACTGTCCCGGACGATGTGACCGGGGCTGGCAAGATCGAGGTCTCAACCGGCTACGGCGCCGAAACGAGCCAGATCGACGTCCGTGTGGATACCGAAACCGGATCCGAGGAGTCGGTCGAAACCCCAGAGGAGCAGGTCACCGGACCGGCCGACGGAGACGAGGATGGACGGAATATCTCCGGGATGGCAGTCCCAGCGGTCCTGGCCGTTATCGGGGTGCTCCTCGCCGCTGCCGTCATGGCATACGTCACGGAGTGGGTCGCGGTCGCCATCGGCGGGTTGGCTGTCCTGATCGCGATCGCCATCGCGGGGTACATCTACTCGGCCGGGTGACTCGATCACTGCTCGACCCGGTACCTCGCTTCGAACGATTTTTGCCGTCCGGTCGTCATCGGAATGTATGAAATCGCTCGCCGCGGTGACCCGGGATGCGGTCGACCAGCAGCCATTCCTCAGGCGGGCGCTCCGGGCCGGCGTGCTCAACGTCGCCGCGACGGCACGCTACCTGGACGTGGACGGGGACCCGGATTCCATCGCCACCGCGATCAGGCGATACGGCGAGGAATTGCCACCACTGGGTGGGACGGACCGGAACGTCCGCGTGACGATGACCCGGCTGGAGAACGACCTGCCAGTCCACATCGACGGTGAGACATTCGCGGATGGGACGAGGGAACGACGAAAACTGGAGTCGGAAACCGACACGAACGACGCTGCCGCGATTCAGGCGACCGGGGAGGTCGGACCCAGATTTCTGGGAACGGTCCTCCACCGACTCGCCACCGAGGACGTCCCGGTGATCGAAACCGCCATGCAGGAATCCATCCTGGTCGTCGTCGTCCCGAGACGACACGGTGCAACGACCGTTCGGGTTCTCGAGGAAACGGCGTCGGGGTGACCCCATCCCATAGCACGGACGGTTCGCCCCGGCCGGATCGGGCGAACGGATTCGACGCATTATACAATGGAGGACCATGTACGTCACTGCAATGTCGCTGACCGTGACGAACACGCTCACGGGCGAGCGAGAACCGTTCGAGCCACAGGACCCCGATTCCGTTCTGCTCTATTACTGTGGCCTGACGGTTTCGGACGACGCCCACCTGGGACACGCCCGTGCCTGGGTCCACGTCGACGTGATGCACCGGTGGCTCGCCGCATCCGGGTACGACGTCCGACACGTCGAGAATTTCACCGACGTGAACGAGAAAATCGTCTCCCGGATCGGAGAGAACGATCTCGGTGACACCGAAGCGGAGGTCTCGCTTCACTACATCTCCTCCGTCATCGAGGACATGCGTGGCCTGAACCTCCTCCGCGCGGACGTCTACCCGCGGGTGTCGACGCACATCCCGGAGATCATCGATCTGGTCGAAACCCTGATCGACCAGGGCCACGCCTACGAGTCCAACGGATCGGTCTACTTCGACGTGACCACGTTCGATGACTACGGTGCCCTATCGAACCAGGTGCCAGAAGACATGGAACCGCAGGGCCCCGAGGACGAGATCGCCGAGAAACGCCATCCACACGATTTCGCACTCTGGAAGGCGGGTCCGGTCGAGGAAGAGACGATCGCTTCCCACCGCGACGAACAGGTGGAGGGCTCGACTCCCGATTCGGCCGGTCAAACGTGGGAGTCCCCCTGGGGGGCGGGCCGGCCTGGATGGCATATCGAATGCTCTGCGATGAGTATGTCCCATCTCGGGGAATCAATCGACGTTCACGTCGGCGGAGAGGACCTCGTCTTTCCCCACCACGAGAACGAAATCGCACAGAGCGAGGCAGCGACGGGGAAACAGTTCGCGAAGTACTGGTTGCACGTGAGCCTCCTCCAGACCGGTGGCGAGAAGATGTCTTCGAGCCTGAAGAATTTCTTCACCGTCGAGAACGCCCTCGACGAATTCGGGGTCAATCCCATCCGAATGTTCCTCCTCTCGACGGCCTATCGACACAAGCAGACCTACTCGGAGGCCGCACTCGACGAGGCCGTCGAACGGTGGGACCGGCTCGAACGGGCCTACGATCGAACCGTCGAGGCCGCAGATAGCCCCCATGCGTTCGCGAAGGTCACGGACCCGACCCTCCGGGATGCGGTCGAGGCCTGCCGAGAGGAATTCTCGAGGGCGATGGACGACGATTTCAACACGCGAGAGGCCATCACCGCCCTTCTCGAACTGGCGAGTGCTGTCAATACCCACGTCGACGAATCCGACCGGTTCGACTACCAGGGACTCCGTGACGCCATCGAAACGTTCGACTCCCTGGGTGGCGACGTTTTAGGATTCGTCTTCGAGGAGGAAGCCGGGGACGGGACGGTCGGCCTGGCCGAGGAACTGGTGGAGGTCGTCCTCGACATCCGCGAGACTGAACGGAAAGCGGGAAATTACGAACGGGCAGACGACCTCAGGGACCGCCTCGAAGCGCTTGGTGTTGAGGTTCAGGACACGGAGGACGGACCGACGTTCCGGCTGTGATCGAACTCCGGGTGGTAGCCCTGGGCGAGAGAACCGTGAGCACGAGTGGAGGAGTCAGACGACGATCGGGACGAACAATACGCCCATCAGATGGACTCGCCTCGACTGGAAGTACATCGGTACCAGCCCAACGAGGGTCGCGACTCCCAGTATGGCGATACCGGTACGTCCGGTAAACACACCCACGAGTACCACGAGAAGCACCAGAACGCCGATCGAGAGTCGTGTATTGTCGATACGCTCAACCGCCATGAGATATCGATCCCCGAGGACGGGGACGAGCACGAAGGCAACGGCAGCAGCAATGAGAATCGTCGCGAGAAGGAGTGGGAGATTCGGCGGGAGTTTCGCGCGTTCGAAGGCAACGAGGACTCCCGTCCTGGGCGCGCCGAGGGCGAGCAACGCGTACAGGGCAAAAACGGTATTCGCTGTGTTGACCCCGCTAACTGCCGCGATGAAACTCCTGGACCCTGTATGGGTAGGAACCACGACGAAGGCCATCGTCGCGGCGACGGCCGCAGACACCCCTGGTATGTAAGCAACGATAGCCCCCGAAAACGCGCCGACAAACGACCAGAGAACGAGTCGAAGGGGTGTCATGGCGAGGGTCGATCCGGTCTGGGGTGGGGGACCCTGCCCGCGCGCTGCGTGAATCAATATTGGAATCCCGAAAAGACCGGAGAGGAGTGGGAGAAGTACGTCACCGCCCTGAATCAGGCCTTGGGCGTGGATGTCGAGTGTCAGGAATCCCAATGCCCCGCTTGACAGAACGGAAACGATACCACCGAGCTTCGCCAGAGCGTCAGACTCCGTCGCGATGAGGACCGTGGTCACCACACCGAGGACGAGGCCGATGTGGTCGATCAGAATGGGAGCGAGCCGTTCCATCAGAAGTGTCACGGGCAATCCGAGAACGAGTGCCGTCAGCACGGCGCCGCCGCTACCGAACGCAGAGATGCGGAGTGCCTCGTGACCCCGACCGCTCAGGACGAGGCGATGCCCGGGAAGGGCTGATACCGCCATCGCGGCGTCCGGGACGCCGATCGCCAGCGCCGGGACGATGTCGAGAAACGAGTGGACGACCCCGGCAGCGATCATCGCAGCCCCGATGAGATGTGGCGCCCCGGGAACCGTAGACGAGACAGTGGCGAGGAGAATGGCAAGCGTGTTGACGTGGAGACCGGGAAGGAGTCCACTAATCGTGCCGAGGACGATCCCCCCGGCGATGAACGAAAGCGCGAGGAGTCCTGGCGTGGGATCTGTAACGATCCTGATCCCGATACTATCCATCGAGGCGAGTTGGTCGTCCTCTCGTACGTAAACCCTCGTCTCTGATTGACGGCAAAACCGCACCCTGTCCGTCCAGAAAATCGGCCCACTCAGACGTCCATCCGGTGAAACCATTCACCGGTAAGTATGACCAGCACGATGGCAACCGAAAGGAGGATCACTGTCCCCCCGATATCGACGGTCCCGTCGACGAGTATCTCGGTCGGGTCGAAATACCGCGTCGGGCTGAGGACGCCGAGGAATTCGAGATCAGTCCCCGTCGTTACGGCGTCCACCACGAAGAGCATAAAGAGAAGTGCAAGCCCACCACGTTGGGCAACGTCGGCCCGGTCGAAGACGACCGAGAGCGACAGGCCGAGCGACGCGGTCGCCATGAAGTACGGTATCGAGACGAGATGAAGGAGGATCAAGTTGGTGATCGAGAGAGACTCCCCGATAGCCATCGCAGCCCCCAGGACGACCAGCGGCATGACGATGTTGAGAAGGACGATTGGGACCAGAATGGAGCAGTATTTCTCGACGAGAACACGTTTCCGCGAGACCGGAGTCGCCAGCAACAGGTCGATACGGCCGGTTTCGACATCCTTGGCGACGACGCCGCCAGCCAGGTAGATGAAATACAACCCGAGCATCAATGTCCAGACGAACTGGTACAATTCGGTTGCCAGAAATCCACCGATTGACGCGTACGAACGAATCCCGAACGCTTCCCGGACGGACTCGGGATAGGCGGCGATCAATTCCTCGATCGCACCCGCGGCCGACTCGATGGCCGGAAAGAGGTAGAGGATCAAGACAGAAAACGCTGCGATTCCGACGAGGAGGATCAACGTCCCCCGCATCCGACGCCTGGCCTCGTATTTCATAATCTCCATCATCGTTGATCCGCCCCCTCAGTTTCCGCGTCGGGGTA
>JBDGTL010000024.1:3703-6315 GCA_042216905.1 Halodesulfurarchaeum sp. | reverse complement strand
CGTCGGACGTGGGTCGTTATATTAATACAGGGAGTGAGACAGAACGTCAATATGGACTACGCCGAGGCCGCATCCTATCTTCTCACTCTCCGCAGATTTCGGACCAAACTCGGGACGGACTCGACACGTCGGTTCCTCGAGCGCCTCGGGAATCCCGATCACGGAATCCCCGCCGTCCAGATCGCCGGATCGAACGGGAAGGGGAGTACGGCCAGGATGCTCGCACGGATTCTCGAGGAGACGGGCCTCCGGGTCGGCCTCTACACCTCGCCCCACCTCGAGGACTTCAGAGAACGCATCCGGGTCGACGGCCGTATGATCCCGAAATCCGCGATCACGGAGTTCGTCTCCGAATCCAGGGACTTCATCGACAGGACTGCCGCGAACGGGGACCCGCTTACGCACTTCGAAGTACTCACCAGTCTCGCGCTGTGGTACTTCGATCGACGGTCAGTGGACGTCATGGTTCTCGAGGTCGGGATCGGGGGGCGGTACGACGCCACGAGTGTCGTGGACCCGGTCGCGAGCGCAGTGACGAACGTCTCGCTCGAGCATACGGACATCATCGGGTCGACGGTCGAGGAAATCGCCAGGGACAAGGCACACGTCGCCCCCGAAAACGGACCGCTCGTCTCGGCGGCCCACGGTGTCCTCGACGTTCTCGAGGAGCGCTCTCCCGTCATCTCGGTGGGCGGCCCGGATTCCGACGTTGTCGTGGAATCGAGCGGTCGGCGGAACCACGTGGAGCAGGAGATCGATATCAGGGGCGAGGGCTGGCAGGTACACACCCGGATCCCGCACCTGGGACCCCAACAGGTCGAGAACGCCGGTATCGCCGCCACACTGGCCCGACAGGTCACACGCGTCTCCGAGGAGGACATCGCAGGAGGTCTGCGCAAGGCCGACTGGCCGGGCCGATTCGAGATCTTGCAGTACGACCCGTTCGTTGTTCTCGACGGGGCGCACAACCCGGGCGCGATCGAGTACCTCGCCGACGCCCTTTCCGACCTTGACTACGACGACCTCGTCCTGGTCTTCGGGGCGATGCACGACAAGGACCACGGAACCATGATCGAGACGCTTCCCTCCCCCGAGAAAGTGTTCACCTGCCGCCCCGACGAGGAACGCGCCGAGGACGAGGGGGTACTCGCCGCCTCCTTCGAGCGCCAGGGAGTGGACGACGTGGAGGCAATTCGGTCCGTGCCTGAGGCCGTCGAAGCGGGATTGGCGCGAGTCGGGCCTGAGGACTGCCTGCTCGTTACGGGATCGCTCTATACAGTGAGCGAGGCACGCCAGCGCTTCACCCGGGCGGTGATATCGAAATCGAATCGCCTCCCGAACGAGGCACAGCGCAATGCGGAACGGACCAGTCTCGACTCGACGGCGGAGGGCCACGAGGAGTCCCGGCGGCGCCACGAACGGATCAAGACTCGCCTCCAGCGCGACCAGGCCAGGGCGGTGCAGGAAACGATGCTTCGCTGTGGCGGCGATTGTGTCGTCTCGGACTTGATCGACCAGGCCCGGTTCGTCGACGTCCTCCTCAGCGGGACGCTCTCCGATTTCGAGTGTTTGATCGACCGGATCGCATCCGCAGGCCTCGGCCTCGGGGGATTCGCCGCGGACCTCGAGTCGACGATACACGCGAACGGCGACGCCGTCCCCGAAAACGCCCCCTGGACGGACACCCCCGCCATTATGGGAATACTGAACGTGACCCCCGATTCGTTCCACGATGGCGGTGAATTCGACACGGAGACCGCCGCCGTCGAGCAGGCCGAAGCACTCGTCGACGCCGGTGCCGACATCGTCGACGTCGGCGGCGAGAGCACTCGGCCGGGGGCTGACCCCGTCTCCGTCGAAACCGAACTGGATCGTGTCATTCCGGTCGTGCAACGTCTCCAGGACCTCGACGCCGCGATTTCGATCGACACGAGACGACCCGACGTTGCTGAGGCCGCCATCGAGACAGGCGCTGACGTGGTGAACGACGTCTCGGGGCTCGACGACCCCGATATGCGCTATGTCGTCGCCGAGTACGACGTCCCGGTCGTCCTGATGCACAGCATCACGACGCCGGTCGACCCATCGCTCTCCGTCACGTACGACGACGTCGTCGAGGACGTCATCCGGGAACTCACCGAGCGGATCATGCTCGCCGAACAGGCCGGGATCGACAGGGAGAACATCATCGTCGATCCTGGAATCGGATTCGGAAAATCGAAAGCGGAGAATTTCGAACTCCTGGACCGCCTCTCGGAGTTTGAGGCTCTTGGGTGTCCGATTCTCGTCGGGCACTCCCACAAATCGCTGTACGGTGCTCTGGGATACGAGGAAGATGACCGACTCCTCCCCACGGTGGCCGTCTCTGCCCTCGCAGCAGAGCGCGGTGCAGCGATCCTCCGGGTCCACGACGTCGCCGAGAACCTGTCTGCGGTCCGGACCGCTGACGCCATCAGGAGCGGTGGTCGGACGATCGAAACCGAGGATTGACCGGGTGGACGAGCGGTCGACTGTGAATCGCTCGAAGGACCGCGAGGGGAGTGTGAGGTGACGGTGACGGGTCACAACGGAGAAATCGAATACCGAAATCGCGAGGAATACGGACGGGAACG
>JBDGTL010000024.1:2213-3603 GCA_042216905.1 Halodesulfurarchaeum sp. | reverse complement strand
CGGGTCACAACGGAGAAATCGAATACCGAAATCGCGAGGAATACGGACGGGAACGTTTCTCTATCTCACGGAAGGTCGACGTCGACGTCGTGCTGGAGGCCTGCGGCCTTGACCGTGTTGTAGAGGAGCATTGTAATCGTCATCGGTCCGACGCCTCCGGGGACAGGACTGATGGCATCGACCGTTTCCTTCGCCTCTTCGAATGCCACGTCGCCGACGAGGTCGCCGTCGACGCGGTTCGTCCCCACGTCGATGACTGTCTGTCCCGACGAGAGCATCGAGGCGTCGATCATCTCGGGCACTCCCGCGGCGGCGATGACGATGTCGGCGTTCCGGGTCTTCTCCCCGAGGTCAGCGGTCCGGGAGTGACAGACCGTGACTGTTGCGTTCCCGTAGTCAGTCTTCTGCATCAGTAGGTTGGCCATGGGCTTTCCCACGATGTTCGACCGGCCGACGACGACGGCGTCCTTCCCTTCCGTGTCGACGCCGGCGTCCTCGAGCATCTTCAGGATACCGTGGGGGGTACAGGGTTTGAAACGTGGGTTGCCGGCGACGAGTCGGCCCACGTTCTCCGGGTGGAACCCGTCGACGTCCTTCATCGGGTCGATGGCCTCGAGCACCTGGGATTCATCGACGTGATCCGGAAGCGGCAACTGGACGAGGATGCCGTTGACGTCGGGATCCTCGTTGAGATCCTCGATCGTCTCGTACAACGTCGATGCGGGTTCTTCGGGGTCGATCTCGACGTGGAAACTCTCGATTCCGATCTCCTCACAGGCCTTTTGCTTCATCGAGACGTACGTCTCGCTCGCCGAATCGTCGCTCATCAGAACCGTCGCCAGCCCCGGACTGACGCCCGCCGAAACCAGATCACCGATCGATTCGCCAAGGTCCTCCCGGATCGAGTCACCGAGTTCGTTGCCGTCTATGATGTACGTCATACGTGTTTCCCTCGATCGACCCCGCAGTGGGTTCTCGACCGATATGAGAAGACCTTGCCGGGAACGGGCCTTAGGCTTTCTTCTCCCGATCCGCATTGGTATTGTGTACCACGATTCCCCCGTCTGGATGCAGTTCCACCCCCTCTGCTCGTCAATACTGGCCCAGGCGGAGTGCGGTCTCGGTTGACACGACCGGAACCGATGACCCGGGAAGGTCGACCGGCACCGATGCACCCGGATACGTCGACCGGCATTGATACACCCGGGAAGGTCGACCGGCATCGATGCACCCGGATACGTCGACCGGCATTGATACACCCGGGAAGGTCGACCGGCATCGATGCACCCGGATACGTCGACCGGCATTGATACACCCGGGAAGGTCGACCGGCATCGATGCACCCGGATACGTCGACCGGCATTGATACACCCGGGAAGGTCGACCGGCA
>JBDGTL010000024.1:0-2113 GCA_042216905.1 Halodesulfurarchaeum sp. | reverse complement strand
CGATGCACCCGGATACGTCGACCGGCATTGATACACCCGGGAAGGTCGACCGGCACCGAGACCCGTGCTACCCGTACAGTGTAATAGAACACGTAGAACACTGTCCGAAACCGAGATTACTGAGAGATTCGCCCTTGGAGATGCTGAGAGATTCACCCTTTGAGATGCTGAGAGATTCGCCCTTGGATATCTGGTCGCTCGCGTGACGGTACGGCCTTGACCCTGCGAGTACCCAGTGAGGGTGCAGGAACCCATCGTCCCCCGGTCTGGGAACGGACACAGTAGGGGCACATCCCCCACTTCCTATCATGTATAAATGGACACCCTCTCAATTATGGCTTCCCAGGCACCGAGAACCCGATACTCCTCGATCAATATGAGTAGGTTGATGACCGTCGGGGGAGATTCTGCCCCACGTATGTCAAGCGAACCCGAGACTGACTACGAGATTGCCCAGTCCGTCGAGATGGATCCCATCTGGGAGATAACCGAGCCCTTCGGGCTTAGGAAAGGTGACCTCGAACTCTACGGTGACTACAAGGCAAAGCTCACACAGGAGGCGATGGACGACATCATGGCGAGCGACGCCGAGAAGGGCGACGTCGTCCTCGTCACGGGGATGACACCGACACCGCTCGGCGAAGGGAAGACGGTAACGACCGTCGGCATGGGCCAGGCGTTCAACCAGCTCGGGGAAAACGCGATGATCGCGATCCGGGAACCGTCTCTGGGTCCGGTCTTCGGCATCAAAGGCGGGGCGGCCGGTGGCGGTTGGTCCCAGGTCCTGCCGATGGAGGACATCAACCTCCACTTCACCGGCGACATCCACGCGCTCACGGCGGCCCACAACCTGATCTCCGCGATGCTCGATGCCCACATCGCGAAGGGCAACGAACTCAACATAGACGTCACGCAGGTCGAGTGGCCCCGGGCGGTGGACCAGAACGACCGGGCGCTCCGGAACACCGTGGTCGGTCTCGGGGAGTCCGGCGGCACCCCGCGCGAGGACAACCATCTTTTGACGGCCGCTTCGGAACTCATGGCGGTCCTCTGTCTCGCCGACAGTATCGAGGACCTCAAAGAGCGGGTCAGCAACATCATCCTCGCCTACGATGAAGACGGCGATCCGGTCACCGCCGGTGATCTCGAGGCCGCGGGGGCCGCGGCGATCCTCCTCCGGGACGCCCTTCGGCCCAACATCGTCCAGACGATCGAGAAGACGCCCGCGCTGGTCCACGGCGGACCCTTCGCCAACATCGCGCACGGGACGAATTCGCTTATCGCCGACGAGATCGGTCGCCGGATGGGCGACTACCTGATCACCGAGGCCGGCTTCGGCTCCGACCTGGGTGGCGAGAAGTTCCACGACATCGTCAGTCAACTCGGGGACGTCGCACCGAGCGCGGTCGTGCTGGTGGCCTCGGTCCGGGCGCTCAAGTACCACGGCATGGACATGTGGCCGTTCGACAAGGAGGCACTCGAGGAGCCAGACGTCGAGGCCGTCGAGGCCGGACTGGAGAACCTGAAGAAGCACGTCCAAAACCAGCAGCAGTATGGCGTTCCGGTCATCGTGGCCGTCAACCGGTTCCCGCAGGATACCGACGAGGAAGTCGAGGCAGTCCTCGAATTCGCCCAGGACGAACTGGACGTCAGGGCAAGCGTCTCGACGGTCTTCTCCGACGGTGGCGAAGGCGGCACCGACCTCGCAGAAAAGGTCATCGACGCGGTCGAGAACGAGTCGGCCGACTGGGCCCCGCTCTATTCGCCGGAGGACCCGCTCAAAGACAAGATCGAGACGGTCGCGACCGAAATCTATGGTGCCGATGGCGTCAACTACACGGGGTCCGCCGAGGACGACATCGAGCGACTGGAGGACCTCGGTCTGGACGACACCCCCGTCTGCCTGTCGAAAACGTTCCACTCCCTGAGCGACGACGCCAGTCTCAAGGGCGTCCCCGAGGACTGGGAACTCGAGGTCCGTGAACTCTATCCCTCCGCTGGCGCTGGATTCGTGGTGGCGCTGACGGGTGACGTGATGACGATGCCCGGGTTGCCGGCCAGACCTGCCGCCGCCGACATGGACATCGACGCGGACGGGAACATTTCGGGCCTC
>JBDGTL010000087.1:0-6508 GCA_042216905.1 Halodesulfurarchaeum sp. | reverse complement strand
TGCCGAACGCGGACTCGATCTCTGTGATTATTCCGACCCAACTGAATGACCGGCCTCGCAGGTAACGAACAACAGTCGAGCGACGATGGCGAGCAAAATGGGACCGTCACGAGCAACCCGGGCGGTGTCATCTACGAACTCGACGTCGACTACGCAGTCGAGACCTGTGATTCGTGTGGCTTCGAGGACACCTACACGTTCGAGTACGTCTACGACGAGGAGACCGAGGTCGACGGGTTCGTCCTCGAAGACGGGATGGGATTCGACGACATCGTCTACGGGACCTACGAAAGCAAGGAGGGCGAGGACCACGAACCGATCTCGGTCACATTCGAGTCCGACATCTGTGTCGACCAGCTCGTTGCGACCGTGAAGGCCGGACGAGTGACCGGAGACGTCGAACTGGTTGAGACTGAGGACGGCTTCGTCGTCTCGATCCTCGACGACGAGCGGTTCTACCACCCGAAGAATGGCAAGCCGTACGCGATAAGTTACATCGCCTTCGAGTGCGCCGAACTCGAATTGGAGTAGCACCATCGACGGAGTAGCCCCACCGACGGAGTAGCCCCGCCGAGCGGGCTCGGCGCGTCGGATGGCCGTTGCCGTTTCGGTCAGACGGAGTGCGAATCCCCTCGTACTGTGAATTACTGGATACCGATTTTCCGAATTACGGGGTCGTCACGTCACAGACCGGGCAGAACTCCTCGCCCGTTACCCAATCCGTCCGGCAACCACAGTTCGGGCAGATCATCGCTCGACTCCGCCACATTCCGGACATATCTGGTGCTCGCTCACGCGGACTGTCGAACCGCCGCATCGTTTGCAGGTCATAGTGGATCCACCGACTTCGACGGTGATAAAACTGTGGTTCGTCACTCGTCGAACTCCTGGCGATGTTTCGTTCCGTCGCACGCCGTGGAAATCGGGTTCTTTTGCGTTCGGATCCGCTGGTCGGTCTTTCACACGTATCGAATGAGGGCTCGAGGGGACCGACGGCCGAACCGTCGGCCTGGCACCTACGAGTCGTCCGTCCGACCGCTCCGGTCAGTGTCCTGTTCGGCGGGGTCGGGAACCACCGGTTCCCTGGGGGCCGCCTCGCGGACGGATGCGATCGCCGTTCGGACGCCCTGGACGAAACTCGGGCAGGCACCACACTCGCCGCAACTCAGTGATGCACAACTGAACGTCTCCCCGCAGCGGGGGCACTCGAGACCGTGTTCGGGATCGAATTCGTACCCGCAGGTGGGACAGTTCATAGGCCCATCACCACGGCCAACATGCCGCCGACGGTGAACGCGACGATCCAGGAGCCCACCCACATCACGATGCCGGCCTTGGCATCACGCTCCTTCGTGATCATCAGCATCGAGAGGATACAGGGGACGAAGAGTGTGATGACGACGAGTCCGACGAAGGTCTGGGACGCCGAGAGTGCCATATCGGTCATTCCAGCCGCAGCGAAGTCCCGACGGATCAGGCCGAGAATGAGCACCTGGGCGAACTCCGGGGGCATGCCCACGAGGTGGGTGATCGGCGTCAGGACCCCCTCGATCCGCTCCAGGATGCCGACGTAGTCGGCGAGGGAGACGACCACGGCGGTCGCCGCGAACAGCGGGACGGCCTCGGTGAGAAACATCTTCGTCCGGTTCACGGTCTTTCGCAGGATGTTCGTCGGGCGTGGGACTCGCATCCGGGGGAGTTCAGCCACGAGTCCCTCGCTCTCGCCGGGAAGCACCCGGTCGAGAGCCAGGCCCGCGACGCCGAGGACCAGGAGGAGGACACCGAGGTAGCCGAACCACCAGACGAGACCGAGACCGGCGAGCAAACCGAGGATGACCCCCAACTGGGCGGAACAGGGGATCGCCAGCCCCAGGAGGCCGGTCGCGATAAGTCGTTCCCGTCGCGATCCCACCATCCGCGTCGTGATCACGGCCATCGTCACACAGCCCACCCCGACGATCAGCGGGACGATGGCCCGGCCGTTGAGTCCGATACGCGAGAGGCCCCGATCCGTGAGAACTGCGAGCCGCGGGAGTACTCCCGAATCTTCGAGGGTGCCGATGGCGAGATAGAACGCGATGACGAGCGGGAGGAGAACGCCCAGGATGTACTGGATCGTGACGGTCAAAAGCCCCAGGTTTCCGTTGACGAGGACGTATTCGATAGGCGCTGTCCACCCCGCCTCGGGAATCGCCCCCTCGACCAGGGCGCGCATCGCGGGATTGTAATACTGTCCGAACACCACCGTTTCCAGGAAATCGACGAGTCGCTGTGCAACCAGATCGCCGATCACGAAGTAGACGAGTCCCAGAACGAGGAGCGCGATCGGGGTCCCGGTGAGCGGCTGGAGCATCAAATCGCTGAGACGCGACCCCCACGTGGAGCCGCCGTTCGCCGTCGACTGGACCCGATCGAGGACGTCGCGCAACCGCTCTCGTCGGTGTCCGTACACCGCTTCCCGGGTGGTTTCGTCGATGAATCCCGGGGTCCCGCCGTCGGCCATCGACCGATCTCGATCGGTCACGGCCTCGGCCGTTGCCTCGTCGGCCTCGACGAGCAGCGTCTTCTCCCGTCTGTTCGCGTCGATGTGCTCCGGGAGGTCCGCGAAGAACTCCTCGATGGGCGATTCGTTCGGTGCGCTCGCCGAGGACATCCGTTCCTCGAGTTCGTCGATCCCGGTCCCGTCGACAGCGACCGTCGGGACCACCGGAACGCCGAGAGCCTCCTCGAGCCCCTCGACGTCGATTTCGATCCCGTCGGCTTCCGCCTCGTCCATCATGTTGAGCGCCACGACGGTCGGAATGCCCATGTCGAGGAGCTGGAATGTGAGAAAGAGGTCCCGGTCGAGGTGCGTGGCGTCCACCACGTTGAGGACCCGGTCCGCCTCGAGGACGACCTCGCGAGTGACGCGTTCCTCCTCGTCGAAGGAGGAGATACCGTACACTCCCGGTGTGTCGAGGAGGGCATACCCGTTTGCCGTTCCGACGGTGGTTTCCACGGTCGTCCCGGGATAGTTCGAGACGTCGACGTAGGAATCGGCGAGGGCGTTGAAGACGACGCTCTTTCCTACGTTCGGGGCGCCGACGAGAGCGATCGTCTCCTCGGGAAGCGAATCTTCGTCCATCGAGGGACCGTGGTTGTGGGTCATGCCTCTCGCACCTCGTCGACTTCGATACGTTCGGCGACGGACGCACCGAGGGCGAGGTCAGTGCCGTTCCTCGAGACGACGACCGGGCCCCGTCGGAGCCGGTTCCGGACGGTAACGGGGCCATCCATGAATCCGAGCCGGAGCAACCGGGCGCGCAGCCCCGAATCGTCCACTCCCGCGATCCGAAACTGCTGCCCGGGCGACACGTCGTCGAGTGTTTCGATCATTTCGGCTCCCCTAATTTTAGCTCTACCTAAACAAATTAGGCCAGGTTAAATAAAGAACGCGGTGCGTTCCAGAAACGTGGAAATCGACTGTCTGGAGACCTCTCTCCTCACTTTATGGACGTCAAGGTCGATACTCCAATCGATACCCCATTGCCCGAACTCCGCGAAGTGCGGTTCCCGTCCGATCGGAGGAAGCCAAACGCCAATATGGGTCCGGGTCGAAGTGCGGACGTGCCCGACCGGTCTGTGGGCCGTGACCCCGAATGAGCCACGAGAGCGAAAAGGAATACAGCGAGAGCGTCGAGATGTATCTCAAGGAGATTTATCTCCTGTCGAGAGACGGACAGCCGGCCAAAACCGGCGACATCGCGGAGCGGTTGGGGGTCTCTCCTCCAAGCGTCACCGACCGGGTCTCTCACCTCGGCGAGCGGGGACTGATTACCCACGAGAAACACGCTGGCGCCCAGTTGACGACCGACGGCGAACTCCTGGCGGAGCGTCTCCTCCGAAAACACTGTCGAATCGAGCGGTTTCTCGTCGAGCACCTCGACGTCGAGGAGGGGTATCACGAGGAAGCCTGCCGGCTGGAACATGCGATGAGCGACGAAATCGCGGACCGACTCGACCGTTTCGTCGACCTCCCGGATAGCTGTCCGGACTGCTACGACCCCGAGGCCCAGCACTGTCGACACCTTTCGGAGTAGGCCCGCCTTTCGATACGGTTCGTTCTACCTGGGACGTTCCCGTACTGAAACCCCGTTTCCCGAGTTCGTCTCCTCTCACCCGACGAACCACGGTGCCGCGAGGACGAATACGGTCGAGAGGACTGCCTCGGCCTGTCCGAGGGATTTTCTCGCCGGGGAGGCCTCGAAAGACGCCCGCCACAGGGTGTATCCCAGGGCGATTCCGAAGGCGACCACGGCACCCGGTCCCAGGATTTCGAGATGCCACCCGATGACGGACCCGATCGCCAGCAGGAGATGGTATCCGACCCCAGTTATGGCGGCATCCCGGGCCGCCTGTCCGCCCTGGCGCAAAGCGGTCCGGACGCGGAGTAACCCACCCACCTGGAAGCATAGATAGAGTCCCCACAGGACGATGGTCCACTCGGTATCGAGACCGAGGAGGACGGCACCAGCCGGAATGGCCAGGGAAAGCGAGAGGACGCCCGCCACTTCGTTTCCCATCGGGAATGGCCAGCCGCCACGCCGTCGAACGGCGATATCCGAGATGGCTGCCGGAAGGACGAGGGAGGCGATCGCCCACTCGGCGCCCGCCAGCAGGAGGAGCCCCGAGGAGACCAGAAGCAAGAACAGGGCTTCACCCGCCACGACTGGTGTGAGTGCTTCCCGACCGCGACTGGCGGACCCCCACCATCGCCTGAACGCTTCCCTGAAGAACAGAACCCCGAGGGCGATAGCGACCAGCAAACCGTACTCCGGAAGCTGCCCAATCCACTCGAGTGTCCTCCTCATGACGACGACGAGTGGGGAAAGGAGCGACGCCGAGACGAGGACCCAGGCACCGTGTTCGCGCGGAATCGGTACCGAGTGCCGACCCAGTCCGCGGGGTTCGCTGTCCCGGTTCAGTCGCATATTTCTCGGGAAGAACCGCCAGGCCCCATAATCGGATCGATTTGGTCACCACCTCGCGCGGTCAATACCCGAGTCCGAGGCCCCGGTTTGTCATCACGGCGACGGTCCCGAGGGCCATGATCCCGGCGAGGAGGCCGAACGCCGCGTACCACCCGAAGACGTCGGAGACCGCCCCGACGGCCACGCTTCCGGTGGCCCCGAGGGACATGTACGTCGTCCGGATCAGGCCGAATCCCGACCCCCGTTCGGAATCGGAGAGGTTGTCCATGAAGCGCGATTGAATCGAGGACCCCCAGCTCATCGCGATCCCCACGAAGAAGACCCCAAGCACGATGACGACGAGACTGTCGCCCCGGACGAGGGCCCCGTAACCGATGAGCCCGGAGAGCATCGTGACGAGGATCACTGGCTCCCGCGAATATCGGTCCGATACCGACCCGAGAACTGGCTGGGCGATCCCCGAGATAACGAAGTATCCGGAAAAGAGGATTCCAGCGGTCGTCGAGTGAAGCCCGTGATACACCTCGAGGAACGTCGGAAGGAACGACGCCGTCGCCTGCCACGTAAACGCACCCATTACTGCGAGCGCCACGGTGTAGGCGATCTGCGGTCGCGAGATGAGTTCCGTTATCGCCCCGACGTTCAATCGATCGCGGACGTCGGTATCCGGTCGGCGGGGTTCGGTCGGCTGGATCGTGAACCAGAACGCCACGAAGACCGGAACCGCCACGACGAGTCCCAGGGCGATCCCTGCACGCCACCCGAACCACGAGGCCACCAGGACGGCGGCGACGGGGGCGACGAGCCCGGCCAGCGGTCCCCCGGCCACGTGGACCCCGATCGCCCGTCCGATGTTGTCGAACTGCCGCGTCAGGTACGTCGTGGCCACTGTATAATGGAGGCCCGCGGCCGCCCCGAGGAGGACGGTCGAAACGAAAAAGACCGGGAAGGAGGGCGAGATGGCCAGTCCGAGACTCGTGACTGCCGTCCCGCCCACCGCCGTCAACATGACCTTCCGCTCGCCGTATTTATCACCGAGGAGCCCGCTCGGGAACTGGGACATCGCGTAGGCGACCCACATGCCCGACAGTGCAAGCCCGATCAATCCGTTCGAGACGGTGAACTGATTCGTGATGTCGGGAACCACCGGGCTGATGACCAGTCGGGCGACCATGGTCCCGAAGAACGCGAGCGTACAGAGCGTTAGAGCAGTGTGTCGGTACCGCCAATCCACGGGTCAGGGTCCGGGGGGCCTTCAAAAAACGATTACGATGCCGTCGCCCGATCCCGTCCCCCGCACGAATGAAACTTACTTGATACGTTTCAGTTGACTCTCGGGTGTTCGGTTCTGGTTGGCTTCGGGGGTTGCGTTCTGGTCGGATATTTGGCGAGACGTCACAGTTGGCCCTCATGCGATACGCTCCTGTGGAATTTCGGACGATACGTTCTGGCTGGGTCGAGAAATATTCGCTCCCACGTCACCCCTTTACATTTGATATCGTATTACCTGACACTTGATAGTGTGATACCTTGCCTCT
>JBDGTL010000017.1:0-6552 GCA_042216905.1 Halodesulfurarchaeum sp. | reverse complement strand
TTGAGAAAAGAACCGTCCGTCAGCTAAAATCACACCGACCAGAAAGCCCTCGCCCTTTCATTCCACCAGGAAACCCGAGTGGGGTTTTTGGCCTGGGCACGGTCAGTGACCGAATGTCCCTGCGGAATTCTGATGGTGATTCAATACCACAATACCGCAATGGGCGGTACTCACTTTTGACATTCACTATAGAATATCCGAGACGTGCATGCACCTTGCGTGACGAGCATGCACCTGATTGGCGGTCGAGACACGGTCAAGTGCTGTGAAAACGCCGTTTCGATGGCCCGTCGGAACCGGCTTCTCGATTCGTGACGGTGATTCGACTACTGTTTTTCTTCGTTGAGATGGGCCCGCACTTTGGGCGGCGATCCGGTGTAGAGGACGCCGTCCCGGACCTCCCCAGAGACGATCACGACCCGCCCTTTCTCGAGGGTGGCCGGGACGTTGTCGCCCGTGTACACCACCTGTACTCCCGGTGCGGTCTCGAGGCTCGCGTTTTCACGCGTGACGGTCTGGTTTCCGACGATCTCGAATCGAATGGTCTCTCCCATATGGACGCGGGATGCGACCTGTCCCTCCACCGTGACGTGCTCGCCGTCGTACTCCCCGGTCTGGATCTCGGCGGGCGTCACCTTCGTGATCGTCGAACCCATGGTCATCACCATCACACCGGCGAGAAAGACGATGACGACGACCCCGAGCACGAGCGTGGTTCGTCTCCGCATCGTGAGATAATTCGTGTCCGCGGGTATTGGGGTTTATCACCGCTTTCAATCACTGAGAATCGAGGTGAAACTGACGGTCGGACGGTCGTCGGGTCGGGAAAATCAGCGAACCGTTACTCGTCGTCGTCCAGGGGCCGCCGCATCGAGAACACTTTCGCGGCCGTCCGGAGCGTCTCGTAATCCTCGGAGACCGCCGCCTCCTTGATCGACTGTGTCGGCGTCGAGAGGAGTTTGTTCACGAGGGCAGAACTCATGTCCTCGAGGATTTCCTGTTCGTGTTTGGTGAGACCGCCGTTCGACTTCATGCGCTCTGCGGCGCGCTCGACCTCGTTCTGCCGGAGGCGTTCTGCCTGTTCGTAGATGTGAGAGAGCATCTCCTCGGCTTCTTGCTCCTTCAGTTCCTCTTCGAGTCGGTCGAGTTCCTCGTTGACGATCGCTTCTGCTTCCTCGGCGGCCGCTGCCCTCGTCGAGATGGCGCTGTCCACGATCTCGCCGATGTCGTCGATATCGTACACCGTCACGGTCTCGAGGTCCTCGACCCCCGGTGCGACGTCCCGCGGATTCGCCAGATCGAGGACGACTGCGGTCGCGTCCTGGAAGTGGGACTCGGTCAGGATGGGGTGGGGGGCGTCGGTGGCGCTCACCACGAGGTCCACATGGCCGATCCGGGAGTCGATCGCGTCATAACAGATCGCATCGCCGTCGACGCGGTCGGCCAGGTCCTTCGCCGAGTCGTACGTTCGATTCGTGATCAGGAGGTCCATCCCCCGGTCCGCGAGGGGTTGGGCAACGAGGCGGCCCATCTCCCCGGCTCCGATGACCAGGGCCCGTGACTCCTCGATGTTCTCGAGTTTCTGGCTTGCCAGTTTTGCAGCGGCGGTTCCCATGGACGGACTGCCCTCGTTGATGCGGGTCTCGGACCGGACCCGCTTTCCGACCCGGATCGCCTTCTCGACCATCGTCCCGAGTCCGTTCCCGACGTAGTCCAGTGCCGCCTCCTGTGCGTCAGATACCTGCCCCAGGATCTCGTCCTCGCCCGTGACCATGCTCTCCAGACCGGCCGCGACACGCATCAGGTGCCGGCCCGCCTCGGGACCCTCGAGTCGCCGAATCGCGTCCTCGTGGACCTCGACGTCGGCCAGAACACCCGTGAGGGGGTCCGGCGACCCGGTGACGTAATACTCAGCCCGGTTGCAGGTGTGGAGGACGAATGCCTCCTTGGCCCCGTCGTTCCGCAATTGCTGCAGCATGGATTCGACGGGGCGTGCCGTGAGCGCTTCGATCGTTTCCACCGATGCCCGTTTGTGAGAAACGACCAGCGCGTATAGATCCTCCATTGTCTACACCACTCAGTTACTACAATTTAGTCGGTCCAACGGGCATAAATACGATCCCATCATTTTAGCCCCCCACATATGGGAGCACGTCACAGTACGACACAGAGCCGTGTGCACGTCCCGTATCCCACACTGGAACCTGAAGCTCGATTCCCCCTGGCGATACCGCATTCGATCCGGCTACGTGATGGAACCTATTCACCCTGGCGAATGACCCGGTCGATCTCCGGATTCAGCGGCCATTATCGAGCAGGTGGGAGTCTGACCGGGAGTCGGGACTCCTCCCCCCGGAGCTGATCGAAGAATTATCGGGTAGTACGGGCGGGCCGAAGTGACGTTTCCGGCTATAGGTTTTTATTAATATAGTTAATAGTTTGTATTCTATTTTAATAATCGTGTTATCAATCTAAACTTTTATTTTAAAAGTATCATATTATGTTAATTTTTGTTTTATACTTGTTTATAAAATTTATTTATGTACTAAGTTTATTAAATATTTATTAGAATTAGTATTGTAGTTATTATTAATATTATTTCTATTATTATTATTAGTATTATTTCTATTATTGTTATTATTAGTATTAGTATTATTGCTATTATTGTTATTATTAGTATTAGTATTATTGCTATTATTGTTATTATTAATATTAGTATTATTGCTATTATTGTTATTATTAGTATTAGTATAATTGTCGTTATTGTTATTATCAGTATTAGTATTATTGTCGTTAATTAATAATATAATAAGATCTTATTTTAGTTTAAAATTATATTCATTCTAATTTTATTTTACGTTCCGATGTGATAGTACCAATGTTATAGGTCCTGCAACCGTACACTTATCATATCCGCGGATCGCCACGTGGCCCATACCGAACGGGCAAACGACGGTCCGGGATGCCCCCAGGATCTTGGAAACGGCAATTGGGCTTTTTACCACGGATCCACCTAGTGTAATTGATACCTATGCCCCACGGACATCCGGGTGGCGATCACCCGGGCGCGACGGACGGAACGAGCGGACACCCCGGTCGAGATTACGATCGGACGCCCCTGATCGCCACGTGGGAAGTCACCCAGGCGTGTGACCTCGAGTGCGATCACTGCCGGGCAGAAGCCCAGCCCGACCGCGACCCGAACGAGTTGTCCACCGAGGAGGGGAAGGACCTGATTGACCAGATCGCCGGGTTCGGTCACCCGCCCCCCGTGTTCGTGATTTCGGGTGGCGATCCACTCAAACGCCCCGATCTCTTCGAACTCATCGATCACGCCACCTCCCAGGGGCTTCCGACGGCCGTCACCCCGGCACCCACCCAACTCCTCGATCGGGAAACACTCGACCGATTCGCCGACCTCGGCGTGAAGCGAATCGCCCTCTCCCTCGACGGTGCGAGCGCGGAGGCCCACGACGAGTTCAGGGGCGAGACGGGGTCGTTCGACCTTATCATGGACCGGGCGAAAAAGGCGAAAGACGCGGGCCTCGGCATCCAGATCAACACGACCGTGACGGCCAATACCGTCGATGACCTCCCGGCCATCGCCGACCTCGTGGACGAGATGGGCGCTGCGATGTGGGAGGTATTCTTCCTCGTCCCGATCGGTCGGGGGGAGGAACTCGCCCAGCTTGAACCCGAAGAGACCATCGAGGTCATGGAGTGGCTCTACGAGCGCCAGCGAGGCAGTCCGTTCCGCACCATTACAGTCGAAGCTCCTCACTACCGGGTCGTCGCCGACCGCGTCGAGCGTGATCAGTCCGGTGAGGGCGTCACCGTCGGGTCGACGCGCGCGGGAAAAGGATTCATGTTCGTGAGTTACGAGGGCGACGTGTATCCATCCGGTTTCATGCCCGTTTCCGCCGGAAACGTCCTCGAGGAGAACGTCGTTGACCTGTACCGCGACGCCGAGCTGTTCCGGACGCTCCGGGACGCCGACCGCCTCGAGGGGTCCTGCGGAACCTGCGAACACCGGGAGATGTGCGGCGGTTCCCGTTCTCGTGCCTACGCCGTGACGCAGAATCCGATGGCGAGCGACCCGCTCTGTCCGTTCGTCACCGACCTAGTCGATTCCCCCCGGGACGCGGTCGAATCGAACGCGGACTGATCCCAATGGTACGCCATTCCGCTACCCGACGGGGAGTAGGTGACCGAAGGGGGATAACTGACCGGGGGAGGAGAACCGACCGAGAGAGGAGAACTGGCCGACGAGGGACAGGTGACCGATCCAGGCGAGGAATCAAAAGGTCGTTATCCGATCCACTAAAAGCACCGGACATGAATCACGAGCGTCGGCCTCACGACGAGACGCGTCCACTCGATCGATGCCCCGCCGGGCCCGAGGATGGAGGACGGCGATGACGGTCGGAGTTATTGGAGCGGGCATCTCCGGCCTGGCGTTGACACATTATCTTACGGAACGGGGGATCGAGACGATCACGTTCGAGGCCGAGGCAGAACCCGGAGGAATCATCAAGAGCCGCGAGGTGGAGGGGACGGTACTTGAACTGGGGCCCCAGCGACTGCGGCTCACGCCGCCGGTTCGGGAATTCGTCGAGACGTTCGACCTCGAGTCCGAACTCTACGAGGGGAACACGGACCAACCCCTCTACGTGTACACGGACGGTGCATTCGAGGTCGCACCGCTCTCCCTCGAGGAGGCGATAACGACCGACCTGCTCTCCTGGCCCGCGAAACTCCGTATCCTCGCCGAACCGCTGACGACGGGACCGATCCACGGAGAGACCGTCGAGGAGTTTCTGACGCGCAAGTTCGGTTCGGAGGCTGCGAGGAAGTACTTCGGGCCGCTCTACACGGGGCTCTACGGGACCAGTGCCGACGACATGCTCGTCGAGTACTCCCTCGGGCGGGCGCTCAGCCGCCACGGCATCGAGCGCTCGCTCCTCCTCGCGGTGGCCAAATACGTTCTCGAGGGACGGGATCCGCCGCCCATCGTCACGTTCGAGGAGGGCATGCAACGACTCCCCGAGGCGATGACGGACCGCTACGACGAACACGTCCACCTGGACGAACCCGTCCGGGCAGTCCGAGACGACGGAGACGGATACGTCCTCGAGACGTCCGACCGGCGGGTGGACGTGGAGGCTGTCGGGATCACGACGCCCGCCGGAACCGCCGCCGATATCGTGGAACCCACCGATTCGAAGATGGCCGGGACGCTTCGACGCTTCAATTACAATCCGCTCGCCATCGTTCACCTGAAGAGTACGTTTGGAAAAGTCGGCCACGGCTGTCAGATCCTCCCGGAGGAGGGGTTCAAGACCAACGGCATGACCTGGAACGCCAGCATGCTCGACCGGGACGGCGTGTATACCTCCTATATCGGCGAGTCAGAGGAGTTCGTGGCCGAAACGGATCCAGCGACGCTCGGATCGATCGCGGCCGAGGAGTTCGAGACGATCACAGGAGCAGAGGCGTCGGTCCTCAACGTCCACAAGTGGCTCCCCGGTATGCCGGCCTACGATCGCTCCTGGCTGGCAATGCGAGACTTGCATCCCCCCGAGGGAATCGAACTCGTCACGAACTACACGGAGCGGGCCGGAATCATCGGGAGGATTACGGACGCGAGAGAGGGCGCAGCCCGCATCGCGGACGCGGTGGACTGAGCGCGTCTCCTGTAATCAGGTGACCTGGGGTGAGGGGTGTATTCTGAAACGAAAGGCCTGTTATTCGGAAGCGAAGAGCCCGTACTGGGCGAAATGCGTAGTCCAGTGGTCTTCCAGCCGGGCGATCCGACACTCCCGTTCACGCGAGATACGATTCCTTCCGGTCGAGTTGTGTTCACTCGATATACGAGTTCATCCGGTCGAGTTGTGAGGAGTACCGATCGATCGCCGTCTCGATGGGGTCGGAACTCGTCATGTCGACGCCCGCGGTTTCGAGTACGTCGAGGGGGTACTCGCTCCCGCCGAGGCGGAGGGCGTCGAGGTAGTCCTCGGCGGCGGACTGGCCCCGGTTCTGGATTCGGTCCACGATGGCCATCGCAGCGCTCAGGCCCGTCGCGTACTGGTAGACGTAGTAGTTGTAGAAGAAGTGCGGAACGCGCATCCACTCCCGCCTGATGTACTCGTCGATGGCCGCCGGTTCGTAGTAGGTCGACTTGAGGTCGCCGTACACCTCGTCGAGGCGTTCGGGGGTGAGGGGTTCCCCGGCCTCGGTCATCGTGTGCAGCCGGTGTTCGAAGTCCGCGAACATCGTCTGGCGGAACAGGGTGGAACGGATCCGCTCGAGGTACTGATCGAGGACGTGCCGGCAGAAGTGTGGATCCTCGTGGGTCTCGAGGAGGTGCTCGGTGAGGAGCGTCTCGTTGACTGTCGAGGCGACCTCGGCGACGAAGATCTCGTAGGAGCCATAGACGTATGGCTGGGCCTCGCTCGCCAGTTCCGAATGGAGGGAGTGTCCGAGTTCGTGGGCGAGGGTAAAAAGCGAGGTCGTATCGTCCTGCCAGTTCATCAGGATGTAGGGCTGGGTGTC
>JBDGTL010000052.1:0-6612 GCA_042216905.1 Halodesulfurarchaeum sp. | reverse complement strand
CGACCAAGCGAAGCGAGGGAGTCTCCGAATGAACGAGCGGCGAAGCCGCGAGTCGATAGCGACCCGCGAGCCCCGCGACTGGAGCGGCGCGAGGGCGTTCCGGTCGGGACATGTACGTATTCCGTTCGTATAGGAGAGATATATTCATATATTGGGGCAAATACCCATCCAGAAGCGGTACTAAATTTCCCACCGAAACCGCCATTCCTCGCTCCGGCAAACACATCTGTACAACAAATACCCGACGTGCCTCCCAACGGTCGATCACCAAAGAATCCGACGCCGCCGCCAGGGCTCGAACCTGGGACAACCTCGTTAACAGCGAGGTGCTCTACCAGCTGAGCTACGGCGGCTCATCCCTACGTACTTCGGTGAATTTGATAGGGCTTTCGTTTCGCCGGACGGGGCCACGTATCCGGGCACGACCACCACGAGAATCCCGGCCATATTTCGTCGTTATCCCGGCCATCGACGTCGTGGTGGGCCGTGGCACCACACTATCGACGCGATTGATCCGTCCCCGATTATCGGATTAGGAAAGACTAATTTAGTCTATGCGAATTTTTCTTCGCAAAATATACAAACTTCCATCTAATATCATACATCGACAATGGGCCTCGTGGAGAATCTCGTGCTCGTTTTCGTGGCAGGACTGATCACCGCCCTCGCCACGAGTCTCGGCGCCATCCCGTTCTTCATTTACGACGATATTTCTGACCGGTGGAACGTCGGCCTCTGGGGACTTGCCTCCGGGATCATGCTCTCTGCGTCCGTCTTCGGCCTCCTCAAGGAGGGACTCGCCGTCGGGACGGTGCGGGAAATCGTCCCGGGCGTCGTTTTCGGCGTCCTGCTGGTCATTGGTGCGCACCGCATCATCTCCCATGCCGAGGTCAATCCCCGCCAGTACGAACAGGCGGACTTCCGGAAACTCGTCCTGATCCTCGGCATCCTGACCGTCCACAGTTTTCCCGAGGGCGTGGCGATCGGCGTCTCGTTCGCCGATGTGAACCTGGCGACTGGCCTCCAGTTGTTCGGATTCTCGATCCCGATCCTGGCCGTCTTCATGACGATCGCCATCTCGATACACAACGTTCCGGAAGGTACTGCGATTTCGATTCCCCTCCGCTCCATGGGCATCTCGAAGTGGAAGATGGCGTGGTGGGCCTTTTTCTCGAGCATCCCGCAGCCGATCGGTGCGGTGATCGCCTTCGCCTTCGTCCGATTCGCCCGTGGATTTCTCCCCTTCGGGTTCGGGTTCGCCGCCGGGGCGATGATCTACCTCGTCCTCACGGAGTTCATCCCGGAGGCACTCGAACTGGGCGAACCCCTGCCGAACGGCGGTCGATACGAACTCCTCGGCGGACTGGCCGCCGGGATCGTGCTGATGGTCCCACTCGTCCTCTTCTAGTCCATCGACATCCTTTCGTCGAGGGGTCGAGTACGGGCGGACATGTCGTCCTCGCGTGTCGAGTCGGTACTCGAAGCGGTCCAATCCGAGATCGATCCCTCGCCCGCGGATCGGGCCCGCCTCGAGACGGCCGTCGATTCGCTCATCGGACGGACAGAACGCGTCCTCGAAGATATCGACGTTCCCGTTTCGGTCAGGCACGTCGGGTCGACCGCCCGGTCCACGTGGGTGGCCGGAGACCGCGACATCGACGTCTTCCTCCAGTTCCCGACCGACCTCGACCGGGGGACGTTGACGCGCCTCGGCCTCCAGGTCGGAAACGAGGTCCTCCCGGAGGGCCAGGAGGAGTACGCAGAGCACCCCTACGTGACCGGGGAGTACGACGGCTTCGACGTCGACCTCGTTCCCTGTTACGCGGTGGCGGACCCCGCCGACATCAAATCCGCCGTCGACAGAACGCCCTTTCACAACGACTACCTCGAGCGCCGACTCGACGAGGACCTCGCCGGCGAGATCCGACTCTTCAAGCAGTTTCTGAAGGGAGTCGGTGCGTACGGAAGCGATCTGAAAACGGCCGGCTACTCCGGGTACCTCACGGAATTACTCGTTCTCGAGTACGGTGACTTTCTGTCGGTCCTCGAGGCTGCCCGAGCGTGGCGACCGCCGGTCGAACTCGACCCGGAGGCACACGGCGAGGCGAGTTTCGACGATCCGCTCGTGGTCATCGACCCGACAGACCCGGAACGGAACGTGGCCGCTGTCGTCAGCGAGGAAAACGTCGCGAGACTCATCCATCACGCCAGGCGCTTCCTCGAGGACCCATCGACGGATCGGTTCTTCGAGGATCCACCGGAGGGGCTTTCCCCGGAGAGGATCCGTGAGGTGGTCCGGTCCCGGGCCTCCACGCCCATCGCGGTCCGGTTCGATCCACCGGACCTCGTGGAGGACCAACTGTACCCACAACTGGAACGATCGCTCGCCGGACTCGTCCGGGGCCTCCAGACCCACGACTTCGAGGTGCTCCGCGGGGACGCCTGGGCAAACGACACCGCGGTCCTCTTCGTCGACCTCTCCGTGAGTACGCTCCCGGCAATCGAGCGCCATACGGGGCCGCCCGTTCACGTCTCCGCCCACGCCGAACGCTTCTTCGAGACCTACGACGACGCACCTGTCTACGGGCCATTCATCGACGGGGACCGGTACGTGGTCGAACGCGACCGGGAGTACACGAGTGCTGTCGACTTCGTCGAGGAATCGCTCCTCGAGGTCGCCCACGGGGCGCAATTAGAAGGGGTCCTGGAATCGGGCTACACGACGCTCTCCGGCGAGGAAATCGGCTCCCTCGCGGACGAATTCGAGACCGAACTCGCCCGCTTCTACGATCCGCGGCCCTGATCGTCGAGAAGTCCCGGAGCAGGCGTGGATCAGTCCCAATCACAATTGAGCGGATCATCAGGTCTGCTCTCGCCCCGTAACCGGTCACGCTCGTGGACGTCTCATTCCCACCACATGCTACTCGTCGTCTCATTCCCACCACACGCTACTCGGCGTATCACTCCCACCACACGCCGTGTGCGGATTCGAGGTCCTCGATCACCGCTTCGACCGACGGGTCGATGGACCCGACCGCTTCCGCCACCGGCCCACCCTCGAATACCCGATGGACCATCGTGACTCCCTCGGCGAGGGGATCCAGTCCATACCCTCCTTCGAGAACGAATCCCAGGCCCGCGTCGGTCTCCATCGCGATCCGTCTCATACGATCGGCGAGCAACCCGAACCCCTCCGTGCTCAAGCTGATCCGCGAGATCGGATCGTCGTGGTGGGCGTCGAACCCAGCACTCACCAGGAGTAGATCCGGGTCGAACGCCAGCATCGCGGGTTCGATCACCACTTCGATGACGAGGTCGTACTCGCCGTCCCCGCTCCCCGGGGGGAATGGAACGTTCATCGTGCGTCTTTCACCGGGCCCCCGTCCGATTTCTGCGACGTCCCCAGTTCCCGGATAGATCCCGTCTTCGTGAAAGGAGACGTAGAAGACGTCCGACCGGTCCTCGAAGATGTCCTGGGTTCCGTTGCCGTGATGGACGTCCCAGTCGACGATACCGACGCGCTCGACCGACGTCTCACGCAACGCGGACGCCGTCGCGATTGCCACGTTGTTGAAGAAACAGAAGCCCATCGCGTCCGCAGGCACTGCGTGGTGGCCCGGGGGGCGGCCGAGCGAAAACGGCGTGGGATGTCCGATTTCGCCGGTCACAGCGGTGTCGGCGACCCATTCCGCGATTCCGGCACTTCCCAGTGCTGCATCGAAGGTCCCCTCGCTCGCCACGGTGTCCGGGTCCCAGTTTCCACCACCCGCTCGCGCGAAGGATTCGAGTTCGTCGACGTATTCCCGGTCGTGCACCTCGAGAACGTCGGATCGGGGCGCCTTGTCCACCTCGACGTATTCCACGTGATCCGTCTCCGACAGTGCGGACCGGATCGCCGAAATCCGTCGGGGATTCTCCGGATGTCGATCTCCTGGATCGTGACCGTGACACACCTCGTTGACGCCGAATCTCATTCGACGAGCCGGAAGTACGTCTCGACGTCCTCGGCCTGGATGGTCCGCCGATCGGCGTGTTCGGCCAGGATTGCCGCCCCGGCGGCGGCGTCGAGCGCGAAGGATTCGAGGACGTCGGCCAGGACGAGTCGAGCGTCCTCCGAGACGCGAAACGACGAGTCGATGTCGAGTCGCGCGATCCGGTCGACGGGAGCGACGGGAAGTGTGAGGGACTCGGGGGCAGGACGATCCGACCGCTCGAAGTCCTCCACCATGATCGTCTTCCTGCCCTCGGCCTCCGCTCGGGCCGCGGCCCGGGCTGCCACCCGAGCGCCGTGTTCCTGGATCCGACGGGCCAGTTCGGCCGCCGCGTCCGCGCTGACCCGGAGGTCACCCGCTTCCCGCCGGATGAGGGTGTCCACCGGCGCAACGGGAAGCTCGACGCTCATACCCCATTTCGCGGCGGTAGCACGCTTAATAGTTTCCGTTACCCGGTCCGAAATCGACTCACCGGACGTCCTCGGCGTCGACTCGGCCGTCTCGGAGGGTGCCGGTGACGGTGATTTCCTGTCCGAGTTCGACGGTCTCCTCGGTCTCCACGCTCACAGTCTTCTCCCCGTCGTCGAGGATGATGGGGTCGCCGGCCTGAACCACGACCCCCGTAAACTCGATGTGCTCGCCGTCCTCGCCGACAGCCGGAACGGCCTGTGTGCCCGTCTCCCCGCCGTCCCGGTCCTCGGATTCGCCGCTCCCGAACGCCGAAAGCCCGGTATCCGATTCGCCCCCGTCGTCGGTCGTGGTCCCGGACAGGTCGGCTTCGATCGGGATGACGGTCGACTGCCAGTTCGCCGAGGCCTCCCGGTCGTCCTGCCAGCCATCCTGAATTTCGACGTCGACGAAGAGCACTTCGTCTCCCGGGCCGAGTTCGATATCGGCCTTCTCGCCCCAGAGCGCGACGCGAATGTCGCCGGTTTCGTCCTGAACGCGAACGTTCCTGACTTTCCCCTCGGACCCGTCGTCGCGGTCGAACGTTCTCGTCGGTTCCACGGAGCGAATGACGCCGGCGATGTCCACCCTGTCCTCGATATTCACCTCGTCTATCGGCGTGGCGTCCGGGACGTACTCGACGTCCGCCTCGACCCTATCGATGGTCCCCCGGTCCCCGACGTGCAGTTCGAGCGTCCCGTCGCGCTCCCTGACGTACCCGTCCACGATCTCGATCACGTCGTGCGGTTCGAATTCCCTGGCCAGGTCGGCCGTGTCGTCCCACAGGGTGACTCGAACCCGCCCGGTCTCGTCGCCCACCAGGAGGTTCGAGACCCGCCCCTCGGAGCCGTCGTCGCGGTCGAACGTCCGCACCGGTTCACTCGACAGCACCTCGCCCACGAGCGTTACGTCCGAGACGCCGAGCGTGAGGTCGGCCACCCGGTACTCGTCCTGGACCTGGACGTCGATGTCGGCGTCGGGATCGACCTCGACCCGGTCGGCGGTCACCTCGACGCCGTTGTACCCGTCACGCGGTCGGCCCTTGATCTTCAGCACCTGCCCGACTTCGAGGTCGTCGGCGGCGGCTTCGGCCATCTCGTCCCAGAACGAGACCCGGATCTGTCCGGTTTCATCTGCGACCTCCACGTTGATGACCGTCCCCTCGGACTCGTCCTCGTCGTCCCGGGAGAACGTCCGGAGTTCCCCGATCCCGGTCACCTTCGCGGTGACGCTCACGTCGTCCATCCCCGGTTCGACGTCTGCCAGCCCGTTGACCTGTCCCTCGTCGAGCTCGTGGGCGATGAGCATGGCCGCGGTCTCCTCGTCGGCCAGGCCACCCATCTGCTCGACCTTCTCCTCGACCGCCTCCCGGAATTCCTCGAAAGAAACCTCCTCGGTCTCGAGATCCGCGTAGATCTCTTCGATATCGCCCATCGAGTATCACTAGGCACGGCAATCGGTCTTGAACCTTCCCGTTACGAAGTCGAATCGACCGCAAGGCGAATTCAGACTGGTTCGAATCGGTTCCTGACCCGCCGGATGAGGCTCCCGAACCCGTAGGCGATGGTTCCCGGAACGATGGCAAAGAACAGACCGAATCGCACGCCATACTCGAGTCCACCTCGTAATTCGGCGAGTGCGGAAGTGTAGCCGAATCCCAACATCCGCGGGTGGGTGTACCGTGAGCTCATCGTCCACTCGCCGGTGAGATAGCCGACGAGTGGTGGGAACACGAACCACCAGAGGGCGATAAGCAACAGCGCGCCATCGGTCGGCCCGAGGCCCGCTTTGAGTATCCCGCCGACGAGCGCAATCCCGAGAGCGATCACGAGCCACCCGCCAGCGAAGGCACCCAGTCCCACGTCCATTCCGAGCAGGAACGCACCCGACGCAAGTCCCAGCACCCCCAGTACCGCACCAACGACGACACGGCGCGGACGGGTCTCACCGACGAGGGACGCTACAGCCCGCCCGGTATCGAGCAGGGGCATACTACCACCTACATCGACTGGCTCTTACCGTTTTTGGCCGCCGTCAGCGAGCGTTCCTGAATCCGTGTCCGTGGGTCCATAGACGGAACGGAAACCGTGTTCGAGAATCGGTTTCTCTTCGAAGGTGGAGAATCGGTGTTTCCTCGAAGGTGGAGAATCGATCTCTTATCAAAGGTGGAGAA
>JBDGTL010000117.1:1541-6738 GCA_042216905.1 Halodesulfurarchaeum sp. | reverse complement strand
GACCACCGGAGTCTCCTTGGCAGGAACCCCAACGCTTAGTATCGACCGTGCCGATAGTTGACATACGGGTTCCGCCGACTCCCGCCGTCGGCACGCGGCGGGAGTCGGGCCGCATTCCACCCATGTCTGCGGTGCGCGGGAAGCCCGGGTGATGGGTTGCCCCCGAGAAGGTGTGAACCGCGCCGGTGGATGTGCCGCGAGGCACGACCGCCACGGAGAGAGCCGCGTTGAGAAACCGCGGGGCGATGACTCGGTGGCGGATGGGAGCCCCCGTGACAGGGCCACAGGACGCTCCCGAGCGAGGGTCGAAACCCGCCCCGCCGACCTCGGGAGAGACAGTCCTGAAACCGACCGGCAGCAGGCCGGGTTCCCTCTGTGTAGGGAAGCCGCGCCGTTTACGGCGAGGAGGATGTCACCTCTCCTTGCCTTCCCGTGTCTCCCCTGACGTTCCCTTTACGTACGACCGTGTAGTACCACCACCTATGCCACCGCAAACAAGATCGCACCGTCTCCTCCGTATCCATCGGATTCGTATCCAGTCGTCTATCACGGAGGAACAGTATGCGGTCTGAGGCACCGACGAAGCGGCCGGTCGGCCTTTCGATAGCCGGGAGCGATTCCGGCGGCGGGGCCGGGATCCAGGCCGACCTGAAAACGATGGAGGCCCACGACACGTTCGGGACGAGCGTCGTCACGTCCGTCACCGCACAGAACACGACCGGCGTGCAGTCGACTCACGTCCTGCCGCCCGACGAAGTCGGCGCTCAGATCGACGCCGTCCTCGAGGATTTCGACGTCGGTGCGGCGAAAACAGGGATGCTCGCGACCGAACCGATAATCGAGACCGTCACCGAACGGGTCGGGGGTCTCGACGCACCCCTCGTGGTCGACCCCGTCATGGTCGCCGCCTCCGGCGACCGATTGCTCGACGAGGGCGCGGAGGCGGCGTACGAATCCTTGATTGCACGATCAACACTCGTCACGCCGAACACGGACGAAACGGCCGTCCTCACGGGAATCGAACCGCAGACCGTCGAGGAGGCAAGAGCCGCGGGGGCGGACCTTCTGGACATGGGCGCGGACGCAGCACTCCTGAAAGGTGGCCACATGGGTGGCGAGAGCGTCGAGGACGTCCTCGTTCTCCCGGACGGAGACCGGCGATTCGAACACCCGCGGATCGACACCGACGCCACGCACGGATCCGGGTGCACCGTCTCATCGGCCATCGTGGCACACCTGGCCTCCGGGCACTCGCTCGAGACGGCGGTCGAAGCGGCCGTTTCGTTCATGGAGCGTGCCGTCCGGTACCACCTGGACGTCGGGACCGGCCCGGGATCGGTCCATCACCTGGTCGGGATACGGGAGCGGGCCGCACGCCACGCCACCGCCGAATCCGTGGAATCCGTCGTGCGCGCGTTTCGGGAGGCCGACGTCTCAGCGCTGGTCCCGGAGGTCGGGACGAACGTGGTCGGTGCAACGCCCTTCGCTGAATCAGTCGACGAGGTGGCCGCGGTCGAGGGGAGAATTACCAGGACGATGGCGGGTGTGGAACCGAATCGCGGTGTCAGATTCGGCGCGTCGAATCACCTCGCCCGTTTCCTGCTCGGTGCCCGCGAGGTGGACCCGTCCCTCCGGTTCGCCACACGTCTTCGGTTCGACGGGGACATCGAGCGCGCGCTGGGTTCCCTTGACGGACCGGTCGCGTCCTTCGATCGAACGGCGGCTCCCGACTCGGTTCGCGAGACCGGAGCCATTCTCGAATGGGGTGGGACGGACGCGTTGTCCGGGGAATCGGAGACGCCGGTCGCGGTTTTCGATCGAGGTGCCGATGGCATCGAAGCGCTCCTGCGACTGCTCGGTCCAGATCACCGGACGGTCGTCGAATCGACGATGACACTGCTCCAGGAACTCGAGGGGAACGACGAGACGTCGGGACCGACCGGGGATCGATAGGACGGACCGACCGGGGATCGATAGGACGGACCGACCGATTCTTACCGCACGACCGGGTACTGCCTCCCAATGGAATCGCCGCTGTGGATCGACACCCACGCCCCGTCAATCGAGGACGTTCCCCAGTCCTCGGTCCGCGACCGATTGTGGGACGCGGTCGATCAACCGATCAACCTGATCCTCCACGGGCCGACCGGAAGCGGAAAGACGGCCGCAGTCCGGGCTCTTGCCGACGCCGCCCACGCCGATCCCGAGAACGATCTGGTCGAGATCAACGTCGCTGACTTCTTCGGACGCACGAAGAAGGAGATCCGCCAGGACCCGCGATTCGAGCAGTTCCTCCGCGGGCAGACCGAGTTCTCGAAACAGTTCCGCCGGGGGTCTGACAAGTCGAACAGGTACAAGAGCGACTGGTCGAAGCGGGACATGATCGGCCACGTTCTCAAGGAGTACGCCGGATACGCCCCGTCGAGCGGGGAGTACAAGACCATCCTGCTCGACAACGCAGAGGACATCCGGGAGGACTTCCAGCAGGCGCTTCGCCGGGTGATGGAGCGCCATCACCGGACCACTCAGTTCGTCATCACAACCCGGCAGCCGGCGAAACTCATTCCCCCGATCAGGTCCAGGTGCTTTCCGGTCTCCGTCCGGGCACCGACGGAGGCGGAGACGGTCTCGATCCTGCGGTCCATCGCGGAGACGGAGGACGTCACGTACGACGAGGAGGGGCTTTCGTACGTGGCCTCCTACGCGGAAGGCGACCTGCGAAAGGCGATCCTCGCGGCTCAGACTGCGGCGGAGAAGACGGGTGGGCTTTCGGGCATCGAGGTCCTCGACCCGCTCCAGGACGTGGGACTCGGGGATCGGATCGACGACATGCTCGAGGCCGCGGAAACGGGATCGTTTACCGACGCCCGGTCCATTCTCGACGACCTGCTGGTCGATGAGGGATTGACGGGAGAGGAAGTCCTGCGCGAGATTCTCGAGACTGCTCGGACCCGCTACAACGGGGACCGATTGGCGGAACTGACCGTTCGTGCGGGCGAGGTCTCCTTCGATCTCAACGAGGGGACCGCCGATCGCATCCACCTGAGCCGATTGCTCGCAGAAGTCCAATCGGCCTGACCGCACGGACGTGTGGATCTGCCAATATGTGCAGACTTGAGGTCTGCCATTATTCGCAGACGTGGCATCAACCCGACTCGCACACCGTCGAATTGGAACGATAGAGAACTGTTCCAGGTCGAAGTCCCGTTCCCGTCTCCTCTTCCCGTCACGTCTCACCGGAGCACGTGAACGTACCTGGTGAGCGAGCGATGGACCCGGCGCTCGTATACCGATCTGACCGACCAGCCGGCGGATTCGGCCACGTCGGTCACCTCCCGGTCCGCCACGACCACACCCCGGTCGGCAACCCGCTTGGTCTCGGCGAGCGCTCCGCGTACGAGCACATCGAGGTCGTGGGTGGCTATTTTCGACTGGCGGCCGTAGGGGGTGTCGAACGCGACGGCATCGACGCCGTCCAAGACGACCGGGAGCGCCGTCGCATCCGAGACACCCAGCAAAAACGGGGTGTCGACGAATTCCGCGAGATTGTGTCGGGTTCCACGCACCATCCGGCGCTGGGCGTCGAACCCGAGAAGTCTCGCGCCGATGAGGCCCGCTTCGATGAGCAATCCACCCGTCCCACACATCGGATCCAGGACCACGTCGCCGGATCGAACCCCGGCGAGGTTGACGACCGCCCGGGCGGAAAGCGGGCCCATGCTCCCGGGCTGGAAGAACGGACGATCCATTGGGGCTCTCGTGCCGTAGTCCCTGATGGATTCGACCACGGTCCACCCGAGAAGACAGATGTCATCGCTGAATATCGCCACCAACTCGTTCTCGGGGTCCTCGAGGTCGATCGAGAAGCCTGCCTCAGTCAGGACCGACCCGAGGACTGCCTCCGCGGCCTGGGTATCGACACCGGCCGTTCCCCGGACGTCCCTGGCCCGAACCGCGACTGTCCCCGATCGATCCGTCGACGCGTTCCGAAGCGCGTCTTGGGCGGCCTGGATCGACGCCGTCGTCGTGGCGAGAAGCGAGGCCGCGCGACGGGTGAAGGCGAGATGCCGAAGGGCCGTCTCGTCGATAGTCGCTGCGGTCACAACGCCGGGTGACACGACGGTCACGTCGCGTGCGGCATTTCCCGCTTCCGCCGCCGCGAACTCGTCGTCTTCGCCGGCGAGTTCGAGGACGTACACAGGAGGCACTGGGGGTGCCCCCGTACTCAGCGTGCCGGTGTCGGATCGGTACTTGAGTGTCTTTTCTCCCGACTACCAACCTTTATAAACCTTAAATACGTGCCTTAAATCGCATATGAGCGATCCCAAGGAAACCATCAACATTGAAAACGTGGTCGCCTCGACCGGGATCGGGCAGGAACTCGATCTCCAATCCGTGGCAATGGACCTCGAGGGGGCCGATTACGACCCGGAGCAGTTTCCGGGGCTGGTGTATCGGACACAGGACCCGAAATCGGCGGCACTGATTTTTCGATCCGGCAAGATCGTCTGCACGGGAGCAAAGAACACGGCGGACGTCCACGAGAGTCTCCGCATCGTCTTCGACAAACTCCGCGACCTCGATATCGAGGTCGAAGATGACCCCGAGATCGTCGTCCAGAACATCGTCACCAGCGCGGACCTGGGGCGGCAACTCAACCTCAATGCCATCGCCATCGGCCTGGGGCTCGAGAACATCGAGTACGAACCGGAGCAGTTCCCGGGCCTGGTCTACCGACTCGACGAACCGGAGGTCGTCGCACTCCTCTTCGGCAGTGGAAAACTGGTAATCACCGGTGGAAAACAGCCAGAAGACGCCGAACACGCGGTCGACAAGATCGTCTCCCGCCTCGAGGACCTGGGTCTCCTCGAATAGAGGCGACCCCCTCCGAGGGATCACGGGTCCATAGCGACTGTATAATCTATTCGCCGCCGGATTTTCGGACGCCAGGGATCGCCGTTTGATTCGTCTCCGAGGCCACCACTTCATCGCACTTCAGCATTTGTGGACTTCGCGTCCGCACTCCCTGTTGGGAGTGTCCTGATTCGATACCTCGAACACGTCCTGATTGAACACATCGGACCTGTCCTGGTTCGGTACATTGGACCTGTCTTGGTTCGACACATTGGACCTGTCCTGGTTCGACACATCTGACCAGTCCTGATTCGACACATCTGACCAGTCTTGATTCGACACA
>JBDGTL010000117.1:0-1441 GCA_042216905.1 Halodesulfurarchaeum sp. | reverse complement strand
TGATTCGACACATCTGACCAGTCTTGATTCGACACAATACGCGGGCCAGAAATCCTCCCTGCCGTACATTTGGGGCACATTGGGAGGGGATTCGAACGGTGCCGACGGCGCGGCGTTGCAGGCGCCACGTTATAGGAGGTCGGCGTAGCCGACCGACACGGTCGATCCGGTATGACTCTCCCGCTCGCCGTTCGCTCGTCCGGCGACTCCCTCGGTCCGCTCGGTCGTCGCCTGCTCGCTTTGGTCCTCGCTCCTCCCGTCGGTCGATCCACTACGGGCCTTCCGTCGTCGCCAGATTCGAAGAATTTGGCTGCGTACGAGAACTTCGCTCTCGTGGCCGCCCGGCGTCCCGGACCGGCGCTCGCGGGTCACTCCGACTCGCGGCTTCGCCGCTCGTTCATCCGGAGACTCCTTCGCTCCGCTCAGTCGTCTCCCGCTCCCCGCTCGCCTGTTCGGCGCCGCCCTCGCTTCGCTCGATTGCCCCCTACTCGCCCGTTCATTCCCCCAGGGGTTCTGATTATTTTTGTCCCTCAGTATATTTGTGTCGGGTCTCGACGTCAAACAGGGCTGGATTCCCGGAGAATCTTCGTTCTGACTCGGGCACCTACAGAATCCCTTCCGATTCGAGGACATTCTCTAGTTCCGCCATGTCCTCCACGACCACGTCACAGGCGGGTCGCACGCTGTCTTTCGGATCGAAGCCGATGGCCAGGCCCGCGACGTCGAGCATCGGGAGATCGTTGGCACCGTCCCCGACGGCAACGCATGCGTCGAGTGGGATTCCGAGCTCGTCTGCGAGGTCGGAAAGTGCCTCGTCTTTCGTTCCCTCGATCAACGGTCCGACCACCTCGCCGGTCAGGGTCCCGTCCGTCACCGGCAGGTCGTTCGCAACGATCCGGTCGACGCCGGTCCCCGACCGTTCGAGTGCGGCCTCGACACCCGGGGTGAATCCACCGGTCAGGATCGCCGTCGGAACGCCAGCCTCCTGCAAATCGTTCAATACCGACGCCGTTCCCGGTCGCAGCGTTACCTGAACGTAGGCCGCCTGGGCCTTCTCGACCGGAAGCCCCTCGAGGAGTTCCGCCCGTTTCCTGAGGCTCTCCGCGTAGTCGAGTTCGCCGTTCATCGCCCGCTCGGTTATCGAAGCCAACTCGTCTGCGACACCGTGTTGCTCGCCGAGCAACACGGTCATCTCCGAACCCGCGAGCGTCCCGTCGAAGTCGAACGCAATGAGGCTCATACGACCACGCATGACCCCGGTCCATTCAAGTGTCGCGGTTTCTTTGACCGCTCCGTTTCCCTCCCCCTCCCATCCTCACCCCCATTCATTCACCTCATTCTTCTCCCCCCTTCCTCTCTCCTCCCCCCCTTCCTCTCTCCCATTTCTCCCCCTTCCTCTCTCCCATTTCTCCCCCTTCCTCTCCCCCATTTCTCCCCATTC
>JBDGTL010000068.1:0-6820 GCA_042216905.1 Halodesulfurarchaeum sp. | reverse complement strand
GAGCAACCTATTGTAAATACGTACAAAGATACGTAGTTGATACTATTTGAGTTGGAAAATTAATTGAGTATATAATATATGGATTTAAAGGTAATGGTAAGACAGTCAGTTTTAGTAGACTATTCGATAGTATCATTATTAATGATACTATCAGTACCAACAATACTAAATTAATCTCAATATCAACAATACTAATTCACAGTTGATTGTACATACATATAATACCGACAATCAATATAATTAATATTAGAATTTTACTATTCGAGTACAATCACACCCGATAGGCTCCTCGAGAAACTGGACGGGTCGTCCGATTTTACTGCTCGAAGGGTAGTTCCGGTTCGTACCCAAGGCGTTCGACGATCCGGTCGAGGATCGCTTCGGGCGGGTCCCCGTCCGGTTCGCCGTCCGCGTGCTCCGGGATGGACATGTACTGGTCGGCCTCGACGTCGATCGAGCGGTCGGCCTTCGAACAAACCACGTGGAACGGGACGTCGAAGGTGGACTCCAGTTCTCGCATCAGCGCGAGTTGCTGCTCCAGGGGGTACCCACAGGTTTCACTCGCGTCGAGGAGGAAGAGGACGGCGTCCGCGAGGTGGGTAAAGGCGCTCACAGCCTGGGACTCGATTTCGTTTCGCTCCGCTGCCGGGCGGTCGAGGACGCCTGGCGTGTCGACGATCTGGTACCGGACGTGATCCACCTCGACGTGACCGACCTGGACGCCAGTGGTCGTAAACGGGTAGGTCGCCGTTTCGTTCCGTGCCCTTGTGACGCTGTTCACGAAGGCGGTCTTCCCCACGTTGGGATACCCGGCCACCACGATGGCAGGTTCGTCAGAATTCACGTCCGGAAGGTCCTTCAGCGCGTCACGGGCTGTTGACACCTCGGCGAGGTCGTCCTCGACGTCGTCGAGTATCGAACTCATCCTGGCGAAGCCCTGCTTTCGGATTTTGCGGGCGAGGTCGGGATCGCCCCGCGGTAACCGGCCGATGGACTCCCGGCCGATGTCGTGAATCTTCCGGGACGCCCAGGAGAGGGACGCCAGGTGTCGCCGGGTTTCGTCGACGCCCACGATGGCGTCGGCGAGTTCGAAGTAGAACGGGTCGATGGCGTCGAAATCGGGCCAGGCTCGCACCACGTTCTCGAGGTTGTCGCTCAACACGTTCGACGCCGTCAGGAGCATCGATTCCTGGGCATCGACCCCGTCCTTGGCCCGGCCCGCCCTGGCGGCGCGGGAAAACGCCGTATCGAGGAGCTCCTCGGCCGTCGGCGTGGTCGGGAGGTCCTCGAAAATCATGTCTCCGGGTAGGCCACCGGTACGTAAAAGCCCGTTTATCCCGATTCAGGCCGCTGGTTCGTGTGGAAACAGCCAGCCGCGGCCGATACCCAGTCTCCCGTCCTGTCCTCCCGGCTGATACCCAGTCTCTCGTCTCGTCCTCACACTGTTCGAGGACCCGGTCTCACTCGCGTCGGTCGCGCAACTCCTCCATGAGATCCTCGACGTCCATCTCCTGCATCGAGAGCAGGACGAGCAGGTGATAGACGATGTCAGCCGCCTCGTGGGCGACCTCCTCCCGGTTCTCGTCTTTCGCCGCGAGGACGAGTTCGGTGGTTTCCTCGCCGAGTTTCTCGAGGACGGCGTTCATCCCCTTCTCGTGTGTGAAGAGCGACGCGGTGTATGATCCCTCGGGGAGTGTGGCCTTCCGGTCCTCGATCACGTCGAAGAGTTCCTCGATGACCGCCTCGTCGCTCACAGGTCCGCCACCTCCCGGATGTCCTCGAGGTCCTCGAACTCGTCTTCGTCCCGGCGACCCGCCTCGAACACCGACTCGGCCACCGCGATCGGCGCGTCCGTCCGGGAGACCAGCGCAAGGGAGTCGCTCGGGCGGGCGTCGATTACGACCTCGTCCCTCGGCGTATTGAGATGGAGGTCCGCGATGAACGTCCCGTCCCTGAGGTCCGAAATCTCCACCCGGTCCACTCTCCCACCGAGTTCCTCGATGATGTCGAGTGTGAGATCGTGCGTGAGCGGTCGTCCGATGTCCCTCGCGTCGAGTCCCCGGGCAATGCTGACCGCCTCGTCAAACCCGATGAAGATAGGAAGCACGTCCGACTCACCCTCCACGCCGACGAGGACAACCGGTAAGGGCCCCTCGACGGTTCCGGCGACACGAACGCCGGCTATGTGCGCGTCCATAAATGGTCCTCGGGGCCGCACGCAAAAAGATGCATGCTATGGGCGAAAGAATGAGGACACCGGGCCAGGACCGACCTCCCTCCCCACCCCCTCCCCCACCGGACGGTCGGCTTCTCGGGCAACCGGCCCGCACCACGGTCGGGACGGTCCCCGGGACCTCGGGAAACCAGGAAGGAGACACGGACCAGTTCGTCCAGGTGTTCCAGGGACGTCGGATCGGCGGAACAGGTGGCCGGTTCGATACCTGAAACTGTCGAGACGCCACCCGACCGGGACCCCCGATGCTCAGTATATAATGATACAATCGAAGAGATACGACCCTCGGAAAGCCCACAGTATCCGTATTGGACGATACATTGTCACCGTCGTAGGGCATCGATTTTCGTCACTCTTGTGGACACCAAAATTCATCACGTTCGTGGAGTACCGATATCCGTCACGTTCGGGGGAATACCGATCGGTATCACTCCCGAGGAGAACGAGTTCACCAACGTTGATACGGAAAACCGTATTCCGGCATACTCGGATCATACACAATACCCACGCAATCGAGGGGAAAACAGCCTCGGCGGTCCCTAGAATGACATAATCGTCAGGAGTCGAACGACGATTCCGAAGAAGGCACCGAAGGCGATGACCGACTTCGGATCCATCTTGATGGCATTGGCGCCCTCGGAGTCGAAATATCGGACGAGGCCGGCACTCGACATCAGGCCGCCCGTGTTCTGTCCGCTGCTCATACCCGTATCTGTGCGGTTCGTCGGCCTAAACCTTTCGGGGTAATACGGGCGGAACGAACGGAGGAGGAAACCCTTATGCGACGTGCGAGGGTACGGTACAAAACGAATGACCGAGGTTACGCTCATCGACTTTCACGCCGACTGGTGTGGTCCGTGTAAGACCCAGGACCCGATCATCGAGGAACTCGAGGAGGACATCGGCGACGAGGTGAATTTCCAGTACGTCGACGTCGACGAGGAACCCGACGTCGCGAACGAGTATCAGGTCCGATCGATCCCGACCATCATCGTCAGGAACGAGGACGAGGTCGTCCAGCGGTTCGTGGGCGTCACGCAGCGAGAGACGCTCGAGGACGCCATCGAGGAAGCGGGCGCCTGATCACTGGAATTTTACGCCCAGATCGTGTCCACCGCCGTGCATCCCGAGCGTTATCACGAGCGGGGTCAGCGATTCGACCGCCGGTGCAACTGACAGTGGCCCGGCGTCGAGCGGACGCAGTCCCTCGATGTCGGACGCGAGCGTCGAAATCCGCTCCTTCGCGTCCTGGTCGTCCCCGAATACCAGGGTATCGAGATCGAACGTCAGGTCGAGGTTGGCGAGTCTGTCGGCGGCGAGGGTGTGAAACGCACCGACGAGTGAAATCGCCTCCGGGACTGCGTCGTCGATCAGCGCAGCCATACTCCCTGCCTCGGGCGGGTCGTACCCGAAACCGCCGTCGAGCCGCCGCATCCTGACGACCGGCGTGACGAGGACGGCGTCGTCGCTCACCCGCGCGGAGACGGTCTCCACCACATCCACCACGTCCTCGGGTGGAACGGCGAGGATCACCACGTCTCCACGGTCTGCCGCCATCTCGTTCACAAACCCCGTTATCTTCCGGTCGACGCCCCGACTCCCGAGTTCGGTCTCGTACTCGTCGGCTTTCGTCCGCGCCCGTTCCGGGTCCCGTGATCCGATGACGACCTCGTGGTGGGTGTCGAACCCGAATCGGAGGGCGAGACCCTGGCCGATGTCCCCGGTCCCGCCGAGTATCGCGACTCGCATACTCCGGCCTACCACCGCCAGCGAATAAGGGTTGTGTCCGGCGGCGATTTTCCTCCCCCTCCCGCCCGATATTACGCATCCAACCCGGAACCCCACACCCGGAAGACCACGGCATCGGCGAGGAGTATGCAGCAAACGGCAATGATCGGCGACCCAATCCGCCTCGGAATGGACGCCGGGAAGAGCGGCGGGAGGACGAGGAGCCCGAGCAGAACGGACGCCAGCACGACCGAGAAGAACGCACCCAGTTCCCGCGGGCCGTACCGCCGGATCGCAATGAGGCGATAGGAAACCGGGAGGGCAACCACGAGCGAGACGGCCATAACGGCGCCCTGTGCGAGGGGGTCGGTCGGCCCCACTGCGGCCACCAAGATGGCCAGCGGTATTGCCACGAGCAGGGATCGGACGACTCTGAACGGGCGTCGATCCGGGTCCTGGGTCATTCCTCGAGCAGTGCCGGGAGGTCGTTCACGGAATCGATCACCGCTTTTGCCCCTGCGGACAGGAACTTCCGACGGCCCGCCGCCCCGGTATGGCCACCCGTCAGGACGCCGATTCCCGCGTACTCCCGTGTCGGATCCGCCTCGGCCGCATTGACGGCGGTCCGGACGTCGTCGAGGGTGTCTCCCACGAATACGACCTGGCTCCCGCCACACCGCTTTGCGATCCTCACGAGCGCAGTCGGATCTGGTTTCCCGGCCTCCCAGTCGTCCATCGTGAACACTCGATCCGGCGGCAGGTCGAGTCCGATCCGATCCAGCGCGAATGCGGCTTCGTTCGCCGGCCGGCCGGTGAGCACGCCGACCGCGAACCGGTCGAGCAACCAGTCGATCGTTTCCCCCGCGGCGAGTATCGGTTCGTCGGCAATGAGTCCGGACTGATCGCCGATCGATTTGCCGGGCGAATCGTCGGTCGAATTGCTGGACGAATCGCCGGTCGAATTGCCGTCGTTCGCACCGTTCCCGGCCAGGTCAGGTTCGATCGCGACCGTCTCCTGCTTGTTTTCGCCTTCGAACTCGCGGTACAGTTCGTCCCCGAGGTAGCGCCGCTGGAAGACGGTGCGGAGGCGATCGCTGTCGTACTCCTCGACAATCGACTCGTACACCGCCGGTTCCAGTGCATCCTCGAGTGCGGACGTGGCCCCCGAGAGCCCACCACCGCGGCGTGCAATCTCGTCGGTGTATCCCTCGACATCCATTTCGAGGCCCTGTCGCCGGGCCAGGACGTAAAGCGCAACTGCGTCGGTCAGCGTCCAGTCGTTGTTGAACCCCCCGGCCTCCTTGAAGTACTGCACGGCCTCCTTCGGAATCGTCTCGCCGTACACGGTCTCGACGCTCTCGACGATGGCCCGGCGGTAGGAGTCCGCGACGTCGACTAGGACTCCGTCCACGTCGAGAACGACCACGTCCGCGTCCATGTCGGGAGACAATCGGCGGACTGCCATGTCAGTTGCGGCGCGGGACGAACACGGTCCCATCCACGACCGTCAGCGGGTCCGCCGGGACGAGTGCTGGATCAGTTCCGAGCGTCGTAAACAACCAGTCCGCGTCGACGGCCGTGGCGACCGACACCATCGGGCCCTGGAGTTCCGGCGGGAGGTTTCTCCCGACGATGGCTCCTGCCCCATCGTACACGGCGACGTCCGGGTCGGTCAGGTCGTCGAGGACGAAGGTCACGCCGTCGGGGACGGACCGTTCCACGACGTCCGTCGCGACCACGGACACCCCCGCGTCCACGAGCGTCGCGCTCAGATCAACCCGGGTACCGATCCCGACTTCCACCACCGTCTCGTAGTCCAACAGGAGGTCTGACACCTGTCGGGGAGCGGGGGTTCTCACTGCAAGACGTTTAAGCCTGGGGGGAACTAATTCGTTCTCATGCGGATCGACGTGGTCCCAGTGGGGGACGTGCCGGCACCCGTGAAGCGGGAAACCTCGAGCGCCCTCCGGAGCGTCTACGAGGCGGAGGTGTCTGTCGAATCCGAACACGACATCCCGTCCGGATCCTACGAGCCGAGCCGGGACCAGTACAGCGCGGAGGCGTTTATCGATCTCGCAGCGGAGAAAAGCCGGGCCGATAAAGCCATCGCGCTCACGACCGTGGATCTCTACTACCGCCGACGGAACTACGTCTTCGGGCTCGCGTATCTCGACGGACGGAGCTGTGTCGTCTCGACCCACCGGCTCCAGACCTCCTCCGATGGCGGGTTCAGCGAACGATCGCCACGGGAGGTCTTCTCCGACCGTATCAGAAAGGAAGTGATCCACGAGGTCGGTCACACGCTCGGCCTCGAACACTGCGATAACAACCGGTGTGCGATGAATTTCTCCCCGACGGTCCGCGAGGTCGACCGCAAGGAACAGAACCTCTGTGGCTCCTGCCAGCGCCGTCTCTTCTGAGGACACACCACCACATCCACCTCCTCTTCCTCCTCCCACTCTCCCGCCCTTGCTATCAGATGTGAACCCATTGTTTCGTGGGATATCGAAGCGTCGTCAGTTGCTGACTTCATTTACTATTGCATACAACGATCAAAAATACCGGCCATCCGGGGGAATCGACGCCCTGCCAGCAGGAGGAGGAACGATCCGAGACGTCCCCCCGGTTCATTGATCCCGTATCCGTTTCCCCGTCCCCGTCGACGATGGGACAGCAATTTGACACGCGTCCGATGCCCCGGTCACCCACCCCACCCCCCAAATGAATCGACATCACCTCGATCGTGTCAGGGAGTTAGACCGTGGGATAGGGAGGGGAATCAGACCGTGAGACGGGGTGGGGAATCAGACTGTGGGACAGGACGAGAAGTCCGGTCATTGGGCAGGACGAGAAGTCCGG
>JBDGTL010000042.1:0-6920 GCA_042216905.1 Halodesulfurarchaeum sp. | reverse complement strand
TCTTCTCCACCTCCTCTCCCCCGTTTCTCCCCCCCCTCTTCCTCCGATCCTTGGGTCTCGCGGCCTCTAAGGAATCACGTGTCGTAATTTCGTCTGATGCCGTGGAATGGTCGAGATACAAGGGTGAGTGCGAGATTTGAGGACACACCCGGTCGGGGACCCCGCGGAGACGGAGAACGGACCCGGACGGAGAACACACCGGTTGGGGGACCACACCGGGGCAAAGCCCGGACCGGACTGGGATGCAGACATCGCCGCCCAGGGTGGACGGTGCGGATCGATGGCAAAAGGGGTAAACCCGCTCGACTCGTCCACCTGGCGCATGAAGGTACTGGTCACCGACCCCATTGCGGACGCGGGGATCGATCGGCTCAGGGAGGCGGGACACGAGGTCGAGACGGCCTACGACGTCTCCGGAGACGAACTCCTCGAGGCCGTCTCGGACGCCCACGGGCTGATCGTCCGGTCGGGCACCGAGGTGACCGAGGCGGTCTTCGAGGCGGCGACAGACCTGGTCATCGTCGGGCGGGCTGGAATCGGCGTCGACAATATCGACATCGACGCCGCGACCGATCACGGTGTCATCGTGGCGAACGCACCCACCGGCAACGTCAGGGCCGCAGCGGAACACACCGTTGCGATGGCCTTCGCGACTGCCCGGTCAATTCCACAGGCCCACGCACGACTCAGAAACGGCGAGTGGGCGAAGAGCGAGTTCCTGGGCTCCGAATTGACCGATAAAACACTCGGCATCGTGGGCCTCGGGAGAGTCGGACAGGAGGTCGCTCGCCGCCTCGGGTCCGTCGGGATGGACCTGGTGGCATACGACCCTTACATCGGGGAGGAACGGGCGAACCAACTCGGGGCGGAACTCGTGGACCTACAGACGTGTCTCGACCGCGCCGACTTCCTCACTGTTCACGTCCCCCTCACCGACGAGACAGCGGGATTGATCGCCGCCGAGGAACTTTCCGCCCTCGAGGACGGCTACCTGATCAACGTTTCCCGGGGTGGCGTCGTCGACGAGTCCGACCTCGCGGCGGCCGTCGAGGACGGCACGCTCGCTGGCGCGGCCGTCGACGTCTTTTCCGAGGAACCCGTCCCGGCGGACAATCCCCTGCTCTCGGTCGAGGACGTCGTGGTTACACCACATCTCGGTGCGAGCACCCGGGAGGCACAGGAAAACGTGGCCCTGAGCACTGCCGACCAGGTGGTGGCGGCCCTGGAGGAACAACCGGTCGTGAACGCGCTCAACGCCCCCTCCGTCGACGAGAGCGCCTACCCCCGCATTTCGCCGTATATCGACCTGGTCCAGACCGCGGGTCGCGTCGCGGCTACCCTCTTCGACGGACGAATCACCGAGATCGAGGTGAGTTACGAGGGCGACATCGCGGACGAGGACGTCGATCTGGTGACGGCGAGTGCCCAGCAGGGCGTCTTCGCCCCGCTCGAATGGCAGGTCAACGCGGTCAACGCACCGCGTGTCGCCGAGGAACGCGGCATCGAGGTCACCGAATCGAAGTCGATGCACACGGAGGACTTCCAGAGCCTGATGTCCGTTATGGTCGGTGATGGAGAGTCGACTCTGACCGTAAGCGGCACCCTTTACGCGGGCGAGGACCCACGACTCGTCTCCATCGACGGGTATCGCGTCGACGCCGTCCCGCACGGGCATATGCTCGTGGCCCGGAACCGGGACGTCCCTGGCGTCATCGGTTTCATCGGGACGAAACTCGGGGAGTACGACGTCAACATCGCCGGGATGTTCAACGGCCGTGAAACCCGCGGCGGGATGGCCCTCACCGTGTACAACCTCGACGACCCGGTGCCAGACGCCCTCCTCTCCGAATTGACCGACGACGACCGCATCACCGACGTCACGTACATCGAACTAAACGGCCAGATCTGATGCGATCGCAAAAGCGGGAAAGGCCTCGTTACGGCCCGGACACAACCGTTTCCAGACCGTGGAAGTCTTCCGGCGGAAGGTCACTAGTCCGTGTGTGTTCGGAGACGCCGTATCACCAGATACGACGGTATTGGGCCCGGGCGACGAGGCGGATGTTGCGATCGTTGGTGGCATCCACGGCGACGAGCCGAGTGGTGTCCGGGCTGTTCGCCGCGTGGTCGAGTCCAATCCGGAACTGGCCAGACCCGTGAAGCTCATCGTGGCGAACCCGCCCGCCGCGGCGAGCCACCGCCGCTACCTGGACGTCGACATGAATCGCGTGTTCCCCGGCGATCCCGACAGCCCGGACCGGGAGCGACGCCTCGCTGACGCGCTCCTCTCGGAGATCGAGGGCTGTGGGGTGGTCCTCTCGCTTCACTCGACGCACTCCTACGACGACCCGATCACCTTCGTCTCCCGGTCGCACCCGACGGTCCAGGGACTTGCCGCACGGTTGCCCATTTCCCACGTCGTCGATCCGAACGATTGTATTAGCGGATCGTTCGCCGCAACCGCCCCCGTCATCAGCGTCGAGGCGGGACGCCACCTTACCGAGCGTGCGACCGAGAACGCCACCGAAATCGTTGAGGCCTTCCTCCAGCTCGTCGATGCGCTTCCCGGCGACCCGCCACACGTCGATACGACGTTCTACGAACTCGACGAAACCGTCTCCAAGGCGCCCGATACCCAGTACGAGTTGCTCGTGGAGAACTTCACCGAGGTGAGCGCCGGCACCGTCGTCGCCAGGAGCGATGGAAACGAGTTCGTGGCGGAGGAAGACTTCGTCCCCATCCTGATGTCCGAGACGGGATATCCCGACATCCTCGGGTACAAGGGATCGATCGCCGGAGAGACGCTCGAGGAGGCCCGACGAACCTGGGACGAGGGTCCCATTCCGGCGGACTGAGCGGGGATTGATGCCTGCGCGACGCCGAGTTTCTCCCTCGCTTCTGCTCAGGAAGACGCGTGCTTCGGACGACGTCGAGCGGTGGGCACCGTTACTGCCTCCATAAGCCCTTACCCGTCCGGATTCGAACGAGTCCCCATGGAACGAGTGGGTTTCATCGGCCTCGGATCGATGGGCGCCCCGATGGCGTGGAACGTGAACGATGGCGGATTCGACCTGGGCGTGTACAACCGGACGCCGGAGAAAATGGACCCGTTCGCCGAGGCGGGGATCGACACGTACGAATCTCCCGGAGCGGTCGCGACATCGGCCGACGCGGTCGTGACGATGGTCAGGGGACCGGCGGCGCTCCGGGAGGTCGTCCTCGGGGACGACGGCATAATCGAGACGCTCGAGGAGGACGCCGTCGTCGTCGATACGAGCACGGTCTCCCGGACTGCCACGATGGAGGTCTCGGATGCTGTCGAGGACGCCGGTGGTCGATACGTCGACGCACCGGTCCTCGGAACTGTCGGGCCGGCAGAAGCAGGCGAACTCCTCGTCCTCGCCGGGGCGGACGACGCGGTCCTTGCGGAGACCCGTTCGCTCCTCGAGGTGTTCGGCGACGTCCGTCACGTCGGGTCGGTGGGAGATGGGTCGAGCATGAAGCTCACGACGAATCTTCTGCTGGGCGTGATGATGGAGGGGTTCTCGGAGGCTCTGGCGTTCGCGGATGGTCAGGACTTGCCCCTGGAGACCGTCCTCGACGTCATTCAAAACGGGGTCCTCGGGGCACCGCTCTTCGAGTACAAGGGAGAGGTCGTCCGGAATCGAGACTTCGACCCGCAATTTCCCGTCTCCCTCCTGGGAAAGGACCTCGACCTGGTCCTCGACGCGGCAGGCGAAGACCCCCTCCCTCTTCCGGCCACCGCGGCGAGTCGGGAAGCGACGAGTGCCACGAAGGCCCTCGGCTACGGCGACGAGGACATGATGGCACTCCTCAAGTACCTCGAGGGGATGACCGGCGAGGACATCGGAACGGAGTGATCCGGGAGACAGTCCCCGACGGCAGAGCAGAGTTCGGCCCGACGTTCCCCGGTCGAAAGGATATCGGCGTTCCCGCTGTTAGCCACGGTCGATGCCGTCCAACCCCTGGACCCTCGGACAGGTGTCTGATCAGTCCGGTCGGGTAATGGTCGTCACGGGGGCGAACAGTGGAATCGGGTACGAGGCGACCAAGGCGCTTTCGAGCAACGGCGCCGAGGTCGTCATGGCGTGCCGGAGTCTGGAACGGGGCCGGACCGCCCGGGACGAGATCCGGGAGGCCGTAGCGGACGGGACCATTTCCGTCATGGAACTCGATCTCGCCGACCTCGACTCCGTCCGCTCGTTCGCCGAGTCGTTTACCGAGGAGTACGAGGACCTCCACGTCCTCGCCAACAACGCGGGGGTCATGGCTGTTCCCCGCCGGGAAACCGAAGACGGGTTCGAGTTACAGTTCGGGGTCAATCATCTGGGTCACTTCGCACTCACCGGACTGCTCCTCCCCATCCTGCGGGAAACCGAGGGGATGACCCGGGTCGTCACCCAGAGCAGTGGCGTCCACGAACGGGGCGAGATCGACTTCCAGGACGTACAGCACGAGGAGTCCTACGAGAAGTGGGACGCGTACGCCCAGTCCAAACTCGCGAACCTGTTGTTCGCGTACGAACTCGACCGGCGACTTCGCACAGCGGATTCGAGCGTGATGAGCGTGGCCTGCCACCCGGGGTACGCCGATACGAACCTGCAGGAACGCGGTCCGAAGATGGAGGGATCGACGCTCCGGCTCTGGTTGATGAAGATCGCCACCACGCTCTTCGCCCAGTCCGCGGAGAGCGGGGCTCTCCCGATGCTCTACGCCGCGACCGCCCCGGACGTGAACGGCGGCGACTACGTCGGCCCCGCCGGGATCAGGAACATGCGCGGCCCGCCAGAGAAACAGGAGTCGAGTCCGGAATCCTACGACGAGGAAACCGCCCGACGGCTGTGGGACCTCTCGGTGGATCTGACCGGCGTGTCCTACGACCTGCCCGAGCCCTGATCCGTCACGGTACCGACGCCCGGTATGTGATATACACGGGGGTTCGATCAGCATTCGAGGATGATTCTGCTCCAGCGATCAGACCTGGGTAGCCTCCCGGATGGCTGTGTCCCAGTGCCGCAGTCGGCGAGTGGCCGACATGAGGCCTCTCGGTTGTCTCGGATTGTCACAGCTGCCGGTTGGCTAAATTGACGCAAACCAGTTGGGTCGGATTGTCACGGCTGGCATCATGGTGAGGAATCGCGGGGGCCCCGTCGAGAGACTCCAAATGACCGTGGCGAAGGATCGCAGGTGACCTCGGGGTCCGGCACGCGGGCGAACGACGTTCTCATCCTGACGAACAGGTATCGGGGTCCGAAATCGCCAGGTTCCGGAGCCTTCGCTCCCGCATTACTAGTGTACTCCCCAATGACCATCTGTGTACTCCTGAAACGCCATGTGCGCACTTCCGATACCCAATCTACAGAAACGCAAGGCGAGAGTGCCTCGGGGCTTGACCCCGTGGCGGTTCACGTACCCTTTCAGGACCGGTGTGCGTATTCCCGACCCGGTCCGAACACGCCGATCAGGAGCGCCAGTCCGGGTTCTCGCGTGGGGGAGTGAACATTTCGACACCGACCGCCGTCTCCTCGCCGTCGTTTCTTGCCCCGTGTGGCTGGCCGGATGCGATCGCGTAACTGTCACCGGGATCGCACTCGATTTCGTCCCCGTCCTCCATGATGAACGTGAGCGTCCCCTGGAACAACTGTCCGACCTGTTCGTGGTCGTGCGTGTGCACGGGGACCGTTGTCCCGGGATCGATCTCGAAGCGCTGTGCGTTCGTTCGCTCGGCGCCGGCAAGGAGGGTCAACCGGACACCGTCGATCGGTTCTCCCGTCTCGCCGTCCTCGATCGGAACCCGTTCGAACCCGGAGTGCTGCCGGATGTCGTTCATAGTATCCCGGAATCAGGAACCGTAAAAAAGGATTTCGAGAAAACAGGCCGGGGGCGCTCGATTGGGGGGAGGAGGGGTCGACCACGCAACTCCCACACGCCACGGGAAACTATCCCGAGGTACTTGGACTACATCGATGAGAGACTGTTCCGAGGTGCTCGAATTACTTCGAATATATAGTGTTAGACATAATTAGTCAGACTTATTGACCCCGTCTGAAATTGGCGTGGAAACTGATACTGGATATTAGCCGTTGCTGAACTCACAGCCTTTATTTCTCACAGCCGAGTCACATTTCCGAGTTTCAATTAAATATCAGCGTTGATATCAATCAGTTCAATGGGGTTTCTGACCCTGGACGTATTTTCTGTATGTGCCACCAACCTAAAATGCCAATAAAAACACAAAATAGAGTGAATAAAGAGTAAATAATCAGTAAAATACCTTGGTCAAGAAATGACAACCCTTCTGGATGCGTAGGCCAGAAGACATAGCCGATAATGATTGCAAAAACATAGGTGGCGATAGCGATAAATAACATCGCATAATTCAGAATGATATCCCATGATAACCACCGGTGAGGAGATCCCCTGAGGGCGGTGGGTTCCTTACCAAAGAATCCCCCACACTTTGTTTCCCAACAAAATAGAGAAGTAACTTTCGAGAGTTGGTCCTCAATGTCCACCAAATGACTGGCATTTGATGCTGTCTTCTTGACGTATCGGGTACTGTCATCTCACACTCGACTATCTCGCCGACGCGGGGGAAATGCACTGACGCGATCCACCAACCAGAGCAGAAAGTATTGGAATTTCACGGTTCGTTGAAGAGGCTGATGAGACCTTTCTTGACGAGACGCTCTCCCTCGTCGGTGAGTGTGCCGCTTCCTTTTCCCGAAATTATTGCACTCGGAGGAATCGTGTACAGGGCCCACGGCTTCATATCGTCCTGTGTTGAAACGAGATACCAGAGAGGTGAGCGTCCCTCAACTCTGGCGCGTACTGGTCATACTCGCTCGCTCCAGTCCCGAGACACATGACGGTACACTCAACCGAACTGAACGGACGGT
>JBDGTL010000081.1:0-6940 GCA_042216905.1 Halodesulfurarchaeum sp. | reverse complement strand
CGGACGACCTCGGCCGACGCGCGGAGGCGCGCCGGGACGGGCCGCCCCGTAGTGATCGCCGCGACCACGTTCACGACGGGTGTCGAGCGGTGCCGGGGTCGCGGCCACCGTCACCGATCGGGCGTCTCACGGCGGGAACGACTCGCAGTGATCGCCATCAGGGTTCCAGCCCGTAGAGGAGCGCCCGGCCGAAGACGAGGACCGGGATGATCTCCAGCCGGCCGACCCACATGTTGAGGACGAACATCGCCTCGGCGACGGGGGCCATGGACGGTCCGGTGATGCCCGTCGAGAGCCCCACGTTCCCCTGTGCGCTCGCCACCTCGAAGAGCGCGTCCGCATACGTGAACCCGCTTCCGACCGCGTTGACGAGGACGAGGCTGGAGACGGCGAGCAGGAGGAGCCAGAGCAGGGAGACGATGGCCGCCTCGGCGAACTCCCGCTCCATCTGCGCGCGGCTCAGCCGCCGGTCGCCGATCCGGCCCGTCACGATGGCGTTCTGCGGGAGGAACACGCGGGTGAACTGGAAGCGGATGCCCCGGAAGGCGGTGTACCCGCGGATCAGCTTGATGCCGCCGACCGTCGAGCCGGCGGCCCCGCCGAGCACCATTGCGCCGCTCAACAGGAGCTTCGCGCCGGCGCTCCAGGCACCGATGGGCGACGACTGGAACCCGGTACAGGTGAGCGCGCTCACGAACTGGAAGGTCGCGTCCCGGACCGCGTCGACCCGGGCGGCCGAGAGCGTCGTCCAGGCCGGCACGGAGACCTGCCGCCCGAAGTCGGCGGCCGGCAGCGCCACGAGGTTCTGGACCGCGAGGGCCGCCACGCCGACGCCGAACAGGCCGAAGAGGAGCCGCGTCTGGAGGTCGGCGACCAGTTCCCGTGGATCGCGCTCGCGGAGCACCGCGTAGTGGACGGGGAAGGCGATGGCCCCGAGCGTCATGACGGGCAGGAGGACGCCCTCGACGAGCGGCGAGTTGTAGGTCCCGATGGAGCCGTCCGTGACCGAGAACCCCCCGGTCGCCAGCCCGGTCATGGCGTGGTTGAGCCCCTGCCAGACGACCTCGAAGGTCGAGAGCTGGCTCCCGTAGGCGCTGAGTCGGATGGCGGCGATCGTCGCGACGACCGCGAGGACGGTGTACAGCAGGAAGACCTTCCAGATGGTCCGGACCGTCGACACGATGCTCGGGTGGATCTTCTCCTCGCGGGCCTCGCTCCGGTACAGCGCGTAACTCCCGCTGCCCGGACGGGCGAGGATGGAGACGGTGAGGACGACGACGCCGACGCCGCCGACCCACTGGATGAGCGAGCGCCACCACTGGACGGCCCGCGGGAGCGACGGTTCGTGGACGGCCATCGTCAGCCCGCTCCCCGTCCAGCCGCTCATCGACTCGAACAGGGCGTGGAGCGGGTCGGCGAAGTACCGGAGGCTCGACGCGCCGTAGTCCGCGCCGGCGGGGACGTACGCCGCCTGCACCGCGGGGGGCGTGAGGGTGGCACTCAGGAGGAGGGGGAGCGCCCCGAAGCAGGCCACCGTGAACCACCCCGCGGCGGCGATTATCATCCCGTGTTTCATCAGCGGGTCGGGAGCCTCGGCGAACGCCCGGCGCGCCGCGTAACCGACCGCGGCGGTGACGCCGGCCGAGAGGAGGAAGCCGAGGGCGACGTACCACTCGCGGAACGCGGCCGCGACCCCCGTCGAGACGGCCATGAGCGCCGCCTCGATGAGGAGCAGCGCCCCGACGTCCCGGGCGATGGTGGCGAGGTCCGTCGGGACGCCGTGCAGCGTTCGTCGGCGGGCCATCAGTGTCGACTCACGCGTTCGACGCCCCGTGGTCCTCGTAGTGGCCGAACACGTCCGTCACATCCGGCGTCGCTCCCTCCCCGGAGTAGACCGTCAGGCGGTCCCCTGGGCGGATTCGCGTGTTACCTCGCGGAGTGGTGGGCTCCTCTTCGCCCTCCCGCTCGATGGCGACGATCAACACGTCGTGGCCGAGGAGGTCGGCCTCCGCCGCCTCCTGGAGCGTCCGGCCGGCGACGGGCGCGTCCTCGGTCACGTCTATCTCGAACACCTCCGCCTGCTCGCCGATGCGCATGTAGTCCACGATGGTCGGTCGCTTCACCGCCCGGTAGAGGTACTCGGCGATGAGCCGCTGGGGGTTCTCCATCGTGTTCACGCCGATGCGCTCGAAGATGCGCATGTGGTCGGGGTCGTGGACGACCGAGACCACCTCGGGCACCTCGAGTTCGCGGGCCAGCAGGCAGACCATGATGTTCGTCGCGTCCCGGTCGGTGGTGGAGATGAGCGCGTCCGCGCGGTCGGTGCCCGCGTCCTCGAGGGTCTCCCTGACCGTCGCGTCGTCGTGGATGACGAGACAGTCGTACTCGGTCGCGGCGGCCTCCGCCCGCGCCTCGTCCCGTTCGATGACGACCACCTCGTTGCCGCCCTCGGTCGCGATCTCGATGAGCGGCGTCCCGATGTCCCCGGCGCCGACGATGACGATGTACATCGCGCGTGTCGCTCTGGTGGGGCGGGACGTTTTAATCTGGGCCATTTGTGCCCGCGTCGACGGATTCCGCGAACGGCCGATGCGACGGGGCGGTGGAGACCCCGCCGTCACCCCACCCGAGACGGACGGGTTTCGTCCGTTCGTCACGTCGGACTCGACGATTGAGAGGTCACCGTCGATCGTGGACCCGTCGGGCTAGCGGCGAACCGCGGGCGGGTGACAGTGGTCGACGCCCGGGGCCGGCGGGAGTTCGAGGCGGTCGGACGTGTTCCGGATGCTGCTGACGGCCGAGGTGCTGGGCCACGTGAGCGAGTTGTACCTGTTGGACGGGGGGACGGCATCCGGTGCAAGGCCCGAGTACCCCAACCGACCCTACAGACCCCGTCAGTCGCCTCCGATGCAGACGAGCCGGGCGAGTCGGTCATCCGTCGCGAGACAGTCGCAAAACGGTCTCGATGACGACAGGACCGTACTCGTTGACACGCGCTCGGTCGCCGAGTACGACGCCGCTCACATGCCCGGTGCAGTCCGGGTGAGATGGGAGGTGTCGACTCGCGGGGGGATGGATGTATCCTCCCCGATTCAGCACGCCTTCTGTACGAGAACGTCTCAACTATCCGTTTCGTCCGAAGGGTCGTTCGCTCCGGGTTCCTCGACGTGCGCTTGACGGATTCGTGCGACGACCTCCCGGTGTTCGTCTAACGCGTCCGCGACCGAGGTGACGACATCACCGGCGTCGTTGGCGTTCTCGATGGCGTCGATGACCATGTTGGCGACATCGTCGATGCGGTCGGCCGACTCGTTCGTCGTCTCCGTCAGGGCCGCGATAGCCCTGGAGGTATTGTCGGCGCTCTCGTCGATGGCCTCCAGGTCGTCGACCGTCTCGCTCATCGCGTCGACGGCGTCGACGGTCGCGTCCTCGACGGCCTCGATCTCTTCGATAGTCGCTTCGGCGTCGTCCTGTACGCGGTCGACTATGGTCTCGATCTCCTCGGCGTGATCCTGTGCCTGCTCGGCCAGCTGTTTGACCTCGTCGGCGACGACGGCGAATCCTTCTCCCTCCCGGCCGACCCGGGCTGCCTCGATGGAAGCGTTCAACGCCAGCATGTTGGTCCGCTCGGCGATGTCGTCGATGAGGGCCGTCATCTCGTCGATCTCTTCGACGGTCGACTGGAGCGCTTCGACGTCGTCACAGGCCTCGCGGACGGTACGCCTGGCGTTTTCGACCTCTTCGATGGCGACGCGAGCGGATTCGGTAGCGGTGTCGGCTCGCCTGGCGGTTTCGGTGGACTGCTCGTTGACCTCCCCGACCGTCCTGTCGAGCGATTCGAGCACGTCGCTGAACTCACCGAGTTCGCCGCCGATGATGGTCAGTTGCTCGGATTGCTCGTCGGTCGCCTCCGCGACGTGTTCGAGCCCCGCGTCCATCCGTTCGATCGTTCCGTCGAGCGTCTTCAGCTCGGCCCTCAGGATTGCCGATGGGGTGGGGCCGCCGCTGGCTTCGACTCCCGGTGACGTCTCCTGGTCTGACATCGCTACCGACTACACCACTGGATGCGAACGGACGTGTCCCCGTGCGCTGGATTCGATTCCGATGCCGTCCTGTGTCATGTTCCTCGTTTGTCCTTGTCCTAACGAGGGGCTTGCCCGCGTGTGTGCCCAATCCACACACCGTAGCCGTGTTTATATGTGATCCGTCGCCACGTAGGGGCATCTCATGTCCGAAGGGGAACACACCTGCAAGTGTGGCGAAACGTTCGAAACTCTCGACCGGCTCAAAGAACACGCCCGGGAGAATCACCCTGATCTCTACGAGGAGAAATTCAGCAGTTAGAACGGCACGTCGGTTCAAATACGCTCAGTATAGATTCAGTCGAGAACCTGCCATGTCATGTGTGGAGCCGATCGGTTTGGGCTTCGATTATTCGTTCCCGCGTTTCGTCGATTTTGACGAAGTGACAGAGCGGGTTGCCGGGATAGACGACGGGATTCTCGAGGACACCGACCAGCAGTCCGGTAAACGGGGCGTTGACGGCCGTTACTTCGGATTTGAACGGGTTCGTGATCCGACAGATCGTCTCGCCTTCGTGGACTAATTCACCCCGTCGGTAGTGCATCTCGACGATTCCCCCGGAATCGGCCCGCAGCCACGTCTTTTCGCTCCAGCCTTCGATGACGGTTCGCCATCCTGGCCAGCGGACCGTTTCCTCCCGATAGATCCCGTACTCGGCGAACACGCTCCGGACCCCATCGAGGGCGTAATCGATCAGTTCCCGTTCGAAGCGATGGGCCTCGCCCATTTCGAGAGTGATCGTCGGAATCCCGTCGTCCGTCGCCTCCCGACGGAGCATGCCCTCCGAGCCTTCACCGGCCATGATGAGGGACGTGCCGAACGCTCGGGCGAGCCTGGCGGCCCCCTCGTCGTCCATGTCGGCGCGAACGTGGAACATGTTGGTCCGCCCGCGGGTCGACGTGTGGAAATCGAGCCCGAAATCGCAGGGTTCGATGAAATTCCGGTAGATCCGGTAGGCGATCCGATTCGAGCTCGTACTGTTCCGTTTGCCCGGAAAGGCTCGATTGAGATCGCGCTCGTAGATCGGCAGATATCGCTCTTGTGCGACGAATCCCTGAACGTTCAATACGGGCAGGCAGACGAGGGTCCCGCGGATGTCCGTATGATCCCATTCCTGAGCGACCTCCCGGACCACTTCGATGCCGTTGAGTTCGTCGCCGTGGATCGCGGCCGAGAGAAACGCGGTCGGCCCGGGCCGGGGCCCGTTGATGATCGTCACCGGAATGCGAACCGGATCACCGAGATAGGTTTCGCTCACCGAATACCGGAGTTCCTCCGTTTCGCCCGGCTCCACGCGGCCGCCATCGAACGTGAACGCCTCTGCCTGTTTCGCGGTCATCAGTCCCTCCGTGGTGGGCCCTATCGGGTTAAATCGAGAGAGCGGTTGTAACTGTGTTACACGTTCGCAGAATCCGTAATGACCGCTGTCCCCAATCCGGACCGGAGCAACGCCAATGACTGCCTCTTCCAATTCGCCCGAACCGGAGGGTTCGACGAATTCGGCACGGCCTGCGAGCATCGATGGTGTGCAGAACGCCACCGGGACACAGCGAGTAGGCGTGTTGAGCACCCACAACAGCAAGGAGACCAAAGCGATCCTGAATGCGGTTCGGGTGCTGGGGCACGAACCGGTGTGGATTCGCGACGAGAACGTGACCTCGTGGATCAAGGACGGCAACGTCCAACTCTCGCCACGCGTGGACGTCCTGGTAAACCGGATGCTTCTGACCAAGAGCGATCGCCAGCTCGAAGATCTTCACCTCGCTGCCCTCTACGGGGAGACCACGCCCGTCGTGAACCCACCTCGGGCCGTCGCGAACACGCTTCACAAGTATCGAGCGGGGGCGAAACTCGCCGCAGCCGACCTGCCGGTGCCGGACGCCTTCTTTGGACGGTCACCGCGAACGTTCGAGGAGTGGCCGAAGTACCTTCCGGATACCGCGGCCCACAAGCATACCATCGGGACCAACGGGAAGCGGATGTCGATCGTCTCGCCGAACGAGCCCGTCAGTCCGATGATCGACGACGAACAGGCGTTCGTCCAAGAGTTTCTTGAGGACTCGGACGACCGTCCCTCCGATGTTCGTGTCTACGTCGTCGATGGGACGATCGTCGGGGCGATGCGACGGCACGCTCCCGACGGCGACTGGCGGACGAACGTCGCGCTCGGGGGCGACGTCGAGGGAGTGACCGACGAACTCGGTCGGGAACCTCGCCGTCTCGCGAAAGATGCAACTGGCGTTCTCGGATTGGATCTGGCCGGGGTCGACCTGATGCCCATCGACGGGGAGTGGTACGTCCTCGAAGTCAACGCCACTGCCGGATTCAAGGGCTTGTTCTCCGCGACGGGCGTCTCGGCAGCCCCCCATATCGCTCGGCTCGCTATCGAGCGAGCCGGGGGTAGCGTCGAGACATCGGCGGTCGTCGAACTGGAGTCGACGCTGGACGACTCCGTGCCCGATTGTAAACCGTCCCTCGTCAAAGAGGAGGGCGATGACGGCGTCCTCGGATACACGACACAGATACGGATCAACGGCCGGGACGGCGGGGAACGGGCAGTCGCGAAGTCGGACACGGGCGCCAGGCGAACGAGCGTCGACACCGACCTCGCCGGTCGGATCGGTGCTGGCCCGCTCGTCGGCACGACCCAAGTGCGGTCTGGAACGGGGAGTGACACGGAGACACGGCCGCTCGTCGACGTCGACCTCCGTCTGAACGGCCGCTGGCGGACGGTCACGGCCAGCATCACGGATCGGTCGGAGATGACGTATCCGGTCCTGCTCGGCCGGGACGTGCTCGAAGCGTATACCCTCGACATCAGCCGGACAGTCGAAGAATGATCGGCGCGAAACGGGAC
>JBDGTL010000015.1:0-7008 GCA_042216905.1 Halodesulfurarchaeum sp. | reverse complement strand
CTCGACCTCCCCTTCGTCGAGGTCAAACTCTCGATGATCACGAGCCAGTACCTCGGGGAGACGGCGAAGAACGTCGAGAAGGTCTTCGAGGTGGCAAAGCGCCTCGCGCCCTGCATCCTCTTCATCGACGAGTTCGATTTCGTCGCAAAGACCAGGACGAGCGACGAACACGCCGCCATCAAGCGCGCCGTCAACACCCTCCTCAAGTCGATCGACGAGGTGAGCCTCATCCGGGACGACGTGCTCCTGATCGGGGCGACGAACCACCCCGACGAACTCGACGCGGCGGCGTGGCGGCGCTTCGACGAGATCCTCAACTTCCCGCGCCCGGACGAACACATGCGCGCCGAGATCCTCGAGTTGATCACCAGCGAACTCGATATCGCGGAATTCGACCCGCAGGCGGTCGCCGCGGAAACGGAGGGACTCACCGGCAGCGACCTCCGTCTCGTCCTCCGGGAGGCAGTGCTCGAGGCGCTCGTTGAGGACCGGACAGCGCTCGACCAGGACGACCTCCTCGAAGCCGTCCAGGAGTTCGAGGAGCGCGATCACCTCCGGAATCTCGACACACTCGAGGCCGCACTCGAGGACCAGGACGACCACGACCACGGCCACCCTGCCCCGCTGTAGATGCGCGTCACGCTGTTGGGAACCGGTGACACGACCGGGACACCCGTTCCGGGCTGTTCGTGTGCGACCTGTCAGCGAGCCCGCGGGACTGGCGTCGAGCGGAGCCGGTTCTCGGTCCACGTGCAAAACGACGAAACGGGCGAATCGCTACTCGTCGACGCGAGCCCGGATTTTCGCTCACAGTTCCTGGACCACGAGGTCCCCCTCCCCGACGCGGCCGTCATCACCCACATCCACTTCGACCACCTCGACGGGCTCGGCAACGTCTACAGACTCCTCGACCACCTCGACGTTCACGCCGCCGACGAACTGGACCCCGAGACGGGAGAATCCGTCGCCGACACGATCAGGCGGAAGTACGCGTATCTCGACCGCATCGACGTGATCGACCACGCTCCCTTCGAGTCCTTCCGCGTGGCCGGCTTCGACGTCACCCTGGTCCCGGTCGACCACCCGCCGCTTCTCTCCTTCGGCGTCCTCATCGAGGACGACGATTCCCGACTCTCCATCACCGGCGATACGAGTTTCGCCATTCCGGAGCGATCCAGGGAGCGACTCGCCGGCCCGGATCTCCTCCTCGCCGACGGCATCGTCCCGGCCTCGTTCTGCGTCCACCATCCCCTCGGTGGCCGCCACGAGGACGAGAACGGCGTCCCACGGACTTACGGGACGAAACACATGACCCGGGAGGGGGCGCTCGACGTGGCCCGCTCCCTCGACGCGAAACGGACCCGTGTCGTCCACGCCTCCCACCGGTATCCGGTCGACGAGGCCTTCGACGAAGAAATCGCGGTCGACGGTGAGACCGTCGACCTCTGATCAGTACACTCGAGGAGTGTCGACCGTCGATCGATATTCTCGAAAAGTGGGTCGGCCACTGTCCTGTCAGGAGATGAACCGATCGATCGAGGACTGCTCCCGTCGTCGACCCGGCGGGTCCGGTTCCCACGGCGTTCGCGCGGCCCGCTCGGCGTCGAGGTCGACGGCCGGTGGCTCCTCGGGATCGAACCCGGGACAGTCGGTGCCACACTCGTCTGCGGGGTTTACGATCCGGTCCAGGAAGTGACACCCAGGGAGCCCGGCCGTCCCGGCGACGGTGGCGTTCGCCGCGTGAGAGCAGGGCGGTAATCGGTACGTCCGCCACCCCTTGCCGTACGCCCGTTCGGCTATCCGGCGCCGCTGGCGGTCGATGGCCCGTTCGCCGACCGGCAGGAGGTCGGTCCGGCCGGGATGCGAATCGAGCACCTCGATTCCCGCACCACCCGGGACCCGGACTGTCGGCTCACGGACGACCTCGATGGGGTCCGGTCGGTCGAAGTCGACCTGCCAGACCCCGACCCCGTCCGGCAGTCGATTGCGGTGGGCCCGCGTGACGTAGGACGACGTGGCGAGGACGACGGCGTCGAGGACCCCGAGACTGACGTCGTGTCGGATCTGGCGGGCGAGGTCGCCTGGCGATCCCAGGTCTGGCTTGTTCTCGACGCCGACCAGGCGATTGAACCAGTCGGGATACCGCGCCGTCTGTCGCACCACAGTCCGGCCATTGCGGCGCTCGGCCTCGAAGAACCCGGCCTCGGCGGCGTCGGACGCGATCCGTCTGGCGTGTTCCGGCGGGGCGTCGATCACGTCCGTGATCGGCCTGAATCGCCCGACTCCGGCATCGCTCTCGATAGCCGCCGGTGGGATCGTCTCCGGGGAGAGGTCCACGCGATCCTCGAAGCCGGGTCCCGCCTCGACGAAGACCACGTCGACGACCCGCGCCCCGGCCCGTTCCACGCTCGTGCCGAGTTGCCGGGAGAGGATCCCGCGGCGTGAGACTCCGTCGAGACCTGGGACACCCTCGCGCTCGAGGGTCGCACACAACCGGAGTTCGAACCCGTATTCCCGCACGCCGGATCCGTACGTCGTCGTCGGGCTTAAGTCCTGAACCCGTCCGGACCGAAACTGGAACTGAACACGCGTCCGGATCGGTACTATACTGGCGGTCAAAACAATCAAAACGCCTGGCGGAATGAACGGGCGAGCCGGGCGGCCCCCTCGATTTGCCCGCCCGTTCATTCCGAGAGGGAGATGGATTTGTAATGGCAGTATCAGTGTTCTTTACCGACCTGTGTCGATCCCAAGCGGCCGGTAGAGCAGGCAGGTCCGGGTGACTCCGGTTCCAACGAGGACCACGCCGATGACGAGCAGCACTGCCCCCACCAGCCAACTGCCAAGATCGAGGACTCCAGACAGTGATACGATGCCAAGAAGCCCGAGTACGATCCCGACCGCGAGGCGAACGTTCCGGTCCGTGACGCCGACGTTTCGTTCCATTATACAGTGTATTCGCGGGGGAGACCCGTAGGTGTTGTGTTCGAAGTGAACAAGACCGGTATCGATCGAACGGTTGGAGGATGCACGGAATACCGGGTCGACCGGGACAGTCCGGTTCGGGTCGTTGAAAGTGATGGGTTTTTGATAGCATAATTGATATTGTAAAGTAATAAAATTTTTAATTGCTATTTTCTAATATCTATCCATAATTTAGGATAATATTCTATATATTAATTACGATAGGCACCATTAATAGTGATAAAATATTTAAAGAGTATAATATTATTTAAATATTTAAGTACTTATTAGGTTATTAATAATTGAATTTTTTTTTGTTTTTATATATAGTCTTTCCTCCTCTTAATTTTATTAAATGTAGATACTGTTTTTATGTATATGATTTATATTACCTTTATTTTATGTATATGATTTATGTTACCTTTAGTATTTCTTATGAAGTATCTTTATTTCTCATCTTACTATTGTCTACTATTACAATATACACCGTTGCAGTACTACTACCTATTTTAATACCCTGGTATTCTGTTCCAATACGTCAAATTTGTCCCCCAGTATTGAAATTTCGCCGACCAGGGGCGTGTCTCGCCGATCGGCCACAGTCAAAATTGCTCGAAATAGACACAACAGCGAGAGACCAGAACTCCCGGTCTCCCGGCTCGATGGAGCGACGACACAACAGCACTGGTGGGTTCACGGTCACTCCCAACCACCGAACCGCGGCCAAAACCACCGGGTCCATCCGGGTCCGTAACAGTAGGTTTATCAGTCGCTCGTGGCGAAAATTCCCCAAGATTACTCCGAGACCATGGAAGACGAACACCGACAACCGGAGGTGAATATCGGCCTCGTGGGGCACGTGGACCACGGGAAAACGACCCTGGTCCGCGCGCTTTCCGGGGAATGGACCGACCAGCACTCAGAGGAGATGAAGCGTGGTATCTCGATTCGACTCGGGTACGCCGACGCGACGCTGCGACGCTGTCCGGAGTGCGAGGCCCCGGAGGCGTACACCGTCGACACCGAGTGCGAGGAGCACGGGACGGAGACGGAGGTGCTCCGGACCGTCTCCTTCGTCGACGCCCCGGGCCACGAGACACTGATGGCGACGATGCTCTCCGGCGCGGCGCTGATGGACGGCGCGGTGCTCGTGGTCTCGGCGAACGAACCGGTCCCGCAAGCCCAGACCGAGGAGCACCTGATGGCCCTCGACATCATCGGGATCGAGAACATCGTGATCGCGCAGAACAAGATCGACCTTGTGGACGAGGAAACTGCCAGGGAGAACTACGAACAGATCAGGGAATTCGTGGAAGGGACCGTCGCCGAGGGAGCACCCGTCGTTCCGATCAGCGCGGAGCAGGAGATCAACGTCGACCTCGTCATCGAGGCGATAGAGGAGACGATCCCGACGCCCGAGCGCGACCCCGACGCCGACCCCCGGATGTTCGTCGCCCGGAGTTTCGACATCAACCGCCCGGGAACGGAGTGGGGGGACCTCCAGGGCGGAGTACTGGGCGGAAGCCTCCTCCAGGGGATTCTCGAAACCGACACTGACGTCGAGATCCGCCCCGGCCGCGAGGTCGAGAGCGGCGGGCAGACGGAGTGGCAACCGGTGAACACCACCGTCCGGTCGCTCCAGGCCGGTGGCGAGATGGTCGAATCGGCCTCGCCCGGCGGCCTCCTCGGGGTGGGAACCGGTCTCGATCCCAGCCTGACGAAGGGGGACGCCCTCGCCGGACAGGTCGCGGGCGAACCCGGCACGCTCCCGCCGGTGTGGAACGAGTTCGAGATGGAGGTCGACCTGCTCGACCGACTGGTCGGCGCGGACGAGGACACCGACGTGGCCCCGATAAGCACGGGCGAACCATTGATGTTGACCATCGGCACGGCCACGACCGTCGGCGCCGTGACGAGCGCCAGGGACGGGGAAGCCGAGGTCAATCTCAAGCGGCCGGTGTGCGCACAGGAGGGGTCGACGATCGCGATCAACCGTCGCGTCGGTGCCCGGTGGCGCCTCATCGGAATCGGCGTCTTGCGGGGATGAACGTCGGCATGGACACGAGCGCACTCATGATGCCGGTCGAGGTCGGCGTCCGCGTCTTCGACGAACTGGACCGGTTGCTCGGTGAGTACGACTGTCTCGTCCCGGAGGCGGTCGAGGCCGAACTGGCGAAACTGGCCGATTCCGGGGGCGAGGCGGGTCGGGCTGCGAGCGTCGGTCTGGACCTCGCAGCCGAGTGCACGACCGTCGAAACGGAAGAATCGTACGCCGACGACGCCCTCTATCGCCTCGCGGTCGACGGCGAGGTGGACGGCGTCGTCACGAACGACGGCCCGCTCCGGGACCGCCTGCTCGACGCGGGCGTACCGGTAATCCATTTAAGGGGCCGGAATCAACTAATCCGCACTCAACCATAATGTACAAGCGAGTCAGGCTCACGGACACGGTGGAGGTCCCACCGGAACACCTCGACACCGTCTCCCCCGACCTCGTAAAGCGCCTTCTCCAGGACAAACTCGAGGGGCAGATGGACGAGGAGGTCGGGGCCGTGGTGACGATCATCGAGGTACAGGACATCGGCGAGGGGGCCGTCGTCCCCAATCGACCTGGGGTCTACTACGATGCGGAGTTCGACGCGTTGACCTTCGATCCGGAGATGCAGGAAGTCGTCGACGGCGAAATCGTCGAGGTCGTGAGTTTCGGCGCCTTCGTCGGGATCGGACCCGTCGACGGGTTGCTTCACGTCTCGCAGATCTCGGACGAGTACCTCTCCTTCGACGAGGAGAACCAGCAACTCGCCTCCAGGGAGTCGAATCGAACCCTGGGGGTCGGGGACGCTGTCAGGGCCCGGATCGTGACCAAGAGCATCGACGAACGGAACCCCCGGGAATCGAAGATCGGCCTCACGGCGAAGCAACCCGGCCTCGGCAAACACGGGTGGCTTCGCGAAGACCGAAAAGAGGAGACCGCCGCGGAGGGCGAATAGATGGCGTCGAACCGGCTCGCCTGCCGCGAGTGCCACCGGATCGTCGACGCGAACGAGAACGCCTGTCCGTACTGTGGCTCCTCGAGTCTCACCGAGGACTGGGCCGGGTACGTCGTCATCACGCACCCGGAGACGAGCGAAATCGCCGAGAAGATGGACGTGACGGAAGCGGGCGAGTACGCGCTCAAAGTCAGATAGCCGTGTCGACCGTCGTCGCCAGGCTGCCGCCGGACGCCCGCCACCATTTCAAACCCGCGCTCGGCCCGATGTACGGGGATCCCGCTCGATTACTCGAAGACGCCGGGACGCCGATCCTGACGATCGGGGACGTGGTGTCCTATCACCTGGCAAATACGGGCCACGTCCCGAAACTGGTGGTCGTCGACGGGCACACCGAGCGCGAGACCGTCGACGAATCTGTCGAACGGGGCCTTCCAGAAACCGACCGGACGGTCCGCGTGGAGAATCCCCAGGCCACCGTGACGAAAGAACTCGTCGAGGCCATCCAGACGGCGCTGTCCGCCGACGGGGCGACGACGGTGAAGGTGGACGGCGAGGAGGACCTCGCGGTCCTCCCCGCCATGCTCGTGGCGCCGGAGGGCGCCACGGTCGTGTACGGCCAACCGGGCGAAGGGATGGTCGCGGTGCGTGTGGATTCCGACGCGCGGGATGCCGCCAGGGACAGACTCGGGCACATGGAGTACGACGAGGACTACTGGGCCGACCTCGACGTGATTTCTTCCTGACGGGTCCGCGACCGGGTGTGGTACCCTCCGACCTCCACCGAATCCGACGGCCTGGTGTCGGTTCGATTGCAGGGAGTCCGGGTTGCAGATGTCGGTTCCATGGCAAAGCGTCCGAGGTGCAGATGTCGGTTCAATTGCAACGTGTCCGAGGTGCAGATGTCGGTTCAATTGCACGGGATCCACGGTCCAGATATGGGTCTAATTCGACGGGAGAGGGGCCCGACTCCGGTATATAATGATAGCGGTCCGGCACTGGATCGACGGCGACGTGGTGGGTATATCGGATTGACTCCGCCGCCAGATCGGTC
>JBDGTL010000062.1:0-7015 GCA_042216905.1 Halodesulfurarchaeum sp. | reverse complement strand
AGTGAATCGGCGACCGTCCGGGTCCTTCGGACCGCTCGGTCGCCGAACGCTTGCCGGGTCTCCGTCAACCGGGTCTATAGTGGAAACTCGTCCGGGAGTGTCCCGGGCGGACACACCGACCTTTTACTGCGCTCGTTCGCTCCGCTCACGTCGCAAATCGGTTACTTCCAAAAGTCAGAGACGCGAATTAGTTGTTTTCGATTCAGACAATCATATGCAAAAGTGGGGACTACCCCATGATATAACGCCCCTTCAAACGTTCGGATTTGACCACCTTGGTAGTTTAGTGCTGTCACTCGTAGTCCCGTTCCTACTCGTCCTCTTTGGGACGTACTTAGGGGTTCTCGGGGCGCTACGGACGTTCTTCGGTGAGCCGTCGTGGAAGGACGTCTCGACCGTTGAGAAAGAGTGAACCGTTCCCCTCACCCCCCGATTCAGTAGGGGGTGGACAATTGGCCCGGGTAGTTTGTGATAGATACAGGCTCTCCGTTTGTGTCGACAGCTGAGGATTTCAACGGAGATACGTAAACGGGCGTCCTCAGTGCCGCATCCTATTGCTCACGTCTCGGGCGAGATCCTCGTTATCTAGAATTATCGCGAATACCGGGACCTTCTGGAACTCTCCCGTTTGCGTGCTTTTGATCGGCTCTTGTGTACGCTGAAAGCTATGGACGTCACTCCCGTCAAAATATACGAAGATAGGATGCTTTTGCGGTCGTTCGAATACGCCAACACCTCGAAGCGTGCTAACGAATCGCTGGGCCGCATCGTCGGTGAGGACGATAATCACAGCATACGTACTTCCACCAGATTGCGTGCGGGGGAGGCTCGCGCTTGTCACGCCCGATTTGTCGATTATTGTCCGGAGCGTATTGCTCTTCTCGGCATATCGTATCTCGATACTGCCGTCGGTCGGAGTCTCGGATTCGCCAACGTTTGCCGAATCCCTCCGCCCACCGTTTGCGGGTCCAGCCTCAGTGAGCCGAAGGCACCCGGCAGTGGAGGGGGACGGGAGCTAACAACGCGACGAGCCACTGCCGACGTCGCATGTGTTGGTACATTTCACTACACAAGGGAAATCTACTGACGATTCAGCCCTGAGAGCGGTGACGATCGCTGTCTTGGGCTACGAAAACCGTCCAGATTCCCGAGTACTGTCATGCAGGGAGTAGGCTTGTCTCTATTTCGCGGCATTCGATGTTTCGAATGGTCGGCCCGGCGAATTCGTAGTGCGATGTGTGGTCGTCGAGGACCTCGTCTATATCGACAATTCGCTTTTCTTCGAGAAAGCTTCGACGTCGGAGCGGACATTCTCCCCATTCAGGGGTCCGTCGACTGAAACCCGAATCGATCAGCCACGCAATCGTCGCGGCCGATTGGAATCGATCTGGATCACGTCTCCAGAGCGACCCAATGTATTACGATTGAATAGTGTAATGGTTTGTCACGACAGTCCCGATTCAAACGTTTGCCACGATTTACCATTTCAATGAACTTTGAAACCGATATCTATATCTGGGAAAGTGTTTTAGATTTATTTGAAATGGCGGTTGAACGATGACTCCGGTCGAACTCCTCAGTCAGGTGCTTCGAGCAGGAATCGACGAGACGCTGTCGTACCTGACCCTTCACGTCATTACGTGTCTGGTGCCGGCATTTTTCATCGCCGGTGGAATATCCGCAGTGCTGTCTGATCGATTCATCACGAAGTATCTTGGTGGGGATGCCTCGAAACTCCACGCCTATACCATTGCGTCGGTATCTGGCGTGGCCCTGGCGGTGTGTAGCTGCACGATCCTGCCGATGTTTGCAGGGCTGTACAAGAAGGGTGCCGGGATCGGCCCGGCAACGGCCTTCCTGTTCTCCGGTCCGGCGATCAACGTCCTCGCCATTGTATTCACAGCTCGCGTTCTTGGACTTCCGCTGGGTGCCGCACGCGCCTTCTTCTCGGTGGCGATGGCCGCCGGGATCGGTCTGATGATGGCGCTCGTGTTCGGGAGCAGTAACGATAGTGAGAGCCCCGAGGGTCAGACAGTTGTCACGGACGGCGGGTACCCCGGTCGTGGCGCCGAGCGCCCGACCTGGGCGACGGTCGGGTTCTTCGGCAGCATGGTCGCCATCCTCCTGATCGCGGCCTCCGGACTCCTCTCGCGTCCGATCAAGATCGCCCTGCTCTCGCCCCTGTTCGCGGTATTGGGATACCTGCTCTCGGCAGAGTTCGATCACAGCGAAATCGAGGAGTGGTTGCAGGAGACCTGGTTCTTCACGCGAACGATTTTCCCGCTCTTGATCGTCGGAACGTTCGTCATCGGAATCGTCGGCGCGGTCGCCGCGCTCGCCCAGGGGATGAATCCCCTCGAACCGGTGGCCGTCGGTGAGCGGACCTTTGTGGCCCACACGGTCGCGTCCGGGATGCTGACCCGCGAAATCTTCGGTCAGACGACCCTGCTCTCAACCGGCTTGGCGTCTGTTATCGGCGCAGTCCTGTACATGCCGACGCTGCTGGAAGTGCCCATCGTCGGCTCACTGTTTGGCTACACGCAGGGACTGATGGATAGCGGCCCCGCGCTGGCGCTGTTGCTGGCGGGCCCGTCGCTGTCACTGCCGAATATGATCGTCATCTGGAAGACGATCGGTACGAAGCGGACCGCCCTGTACATCACGTTGGTTGTTGTCGCCGCGACCAGCGCGGGTCTGTTGTGGGGAACACTCGTCTGAGACGGCAGAAAATCACCATTCAGCAACAAAATACGACAACAAAAAATGAACGTCGAAGTCATCGGACCTGGCTGTGCCAGGTGCAAAAAGACAGAACAGCGCGTCAAGCAAGCACTCGAATCTATCGATGGACAGGAAGACGTCCGGGTCTCGACGGTGGAAGATCAGATGGACATCATCGACCGGGGTGTAATGCACACGCCAGCCGTCGCAGTCGATGGCGAAATCGTCACAGAGGGTGATATACCCCAGGTCGAGCAACTCGTCGAGATATTCCAGACAGCATAGAAGCGTATCGCAGTCTCATGCTTCGAGACTGATCGAGAGCCTGTCCAATGCACACACTGATTCGCCTGGAGAACGTCCCGTCGTCTAGAACGCATGTCCTCACAACCGGATGAGTTCCGGATTGCGCCCGAAACGATGACACAACTCGAGGCGATCACGTCGAGTTGCAATGTCGCTTCGGCCCACGAAATCTTCAAGGCGCTCGCCGACGAGCGACGCGTCTTGATCATGCGGCTGCTCGAGGAGTCGGAACTCTGCGTCTGTGATCTCGTCGAACTGTTCGACATCGAATACTCGAAACTCTCCTATCATCTCAAGGTTCTCAAGGATGCGGGCCTGGTTACGGCGAATCGCGACGGAAACTACGTGACGTATCGCCCGACGGAGAGTGGTGAAGACGTAATCGACATCGTGTTGGACCTCTGCTCGACGTGAGTACTCGCGGAATTTTCACTCGTTGGGCCTCTTGTCAGTCACTCGTCTTCTCGGGGACGAGTTCGTCTATCAGGTCCGTCACCCGGCGTTCGATATCGTCTCGTATCGCCGCGACCTCCGCTGGTGGCTTTCCGTCGGGGTCCGCGAGGTTCCACTCGCGGTTGTCACCGCCCCATCCTGCTGGACAGACGTCCTCTGCGGCACAGCCCATGGTGATGACGTAGTCACACTCGGCGGTCTCTTCGAACGTAATCTCCCGCGGCGTCCGATCACTGACGTCGATGCCTCTCTCGTTCATTGCCGAAACGACCGGTTCGTGAACGTGGTCTGCTGGTTGGGTTCCACCCGTTATAATGTCGACGTCGTTTTCGAGTCCGCGCGTCGATACTTCCTGTTTCCCGAAGGCATAGGCCATCTGTGATCGCCCGGCGTTTTGCACGCAGACGAATGCAACACGAACCGGGTCAGTGGGTGTATTTTCCGCCATGATTGCGGTCTCAGATCGCGATCTGTGATCCGACCAGCGGATCGTGTCGTTCGGGAATCCGTATTTACACTCTGGCCCTCAAATAGATTCGGCTCCTCGACAGGGATTGATCGGTTTGATCGATACTCGGTCCGATCCAAGCGAGGATTCGGAAGCAGAGTTTCGTTGGCGTCAATCACTCACCTGGGTGTTGTGGCCACGATAATCATATTCCGCTCACGTACGGAGTCAACTTCCACTGGGCCGACGAGAAGTGCCTCGCCCATATCAGGTCTTCCGGGCCGTTCGACGGTGGACACGATACGAAACGGCAGAACCCGGTCGACGCATTGGAAATCGACTTCCGTTGATCGAATCCACCTGCTGACCTCAGATTCTCGTGGCGAGCCAGTCGAGATTGATGATAGTGGTCGCAACGAACACGACGAGAATCGAGATGGCGACGAGGAACGTCGAGACCACGCTGACCATCGGCGTGAGCGACTGATTCAACAGGTTCCAGGCCAGGACGGGGACGGTTCTGGTCCCGAAGCCGGTGAGGTAAAGGGCCATGATGAACTCCTGGAGGCTCACGATGAAGGTCACGAGGGCCGCGATTGCAATCCCGTGTTTGACCCCCGGAAAGACGACGTAGGCGAACGCCTGTCGGGGTCTGGCACCGAGGTCGACGCCCGCCTCTCGAATTCGCCAGTCGAAGCGGGAGAAGACCGACTGCATGATGAAATAGGCGAGGGGAGTGATCCAGATGGTGTGAGCAATAATAACGCGGATCACGTCATTCGTCAAACCGATCGACTCGAAGTAAATCAGGAACGTCAACCCGAGGACGACTGGCGGGATGAGGAGCGGGAGCAAGACCGTCGCCTGGAGGATCTCGGCCAGTCGTGAGTCCGAGCGCCTGGTCGCGAGCGCGCCGGCGACCCCGAGCGTGGTGGAGAGGGCCGAGGCACCGATTCCGATGACGAAACTATCGACGATCGCACTCATCCACCGCCTGCTGGTTGCGAACTGCCGGTACCATTCGAGACTGTAGTCCCCCGGGGGGAACTGGAGAAGTTGGGATTCCTGGAAGGACGTCACGACGACCACTGCAATCGGTAACAAGACAAGGCCGGCCACCAGCCAGTATCCCGTCCGGAAGAGCCAGTCCTCGATACGCTCCCGGGACACGACAGCCCTAGACATCGGTCACACCCCCGCCGAGTCGGCTGAGCCCCCGGAAGAGTCCGAGGGAGATAACGAGCATGACCAGAAGCATGAGTACCGAGAGGGCGGCCCCGTAGGGCCAGTTGAACTGCGTCAGCATGAGGTTCTCGACGATCATTGCGTAGGTGGTCTGCTGCCCGGACCCCAGTTGGGACGGGGCTGCGTAGGCGCCGACGCTCCACGCGAAGGAGAAGAGGGTGGCGACGGCGATTCCGGGCATTACCTCCGGGAGGATGATCTCGACGAACGACCGCGGCCGGGAGGCACCCAGGTCTCGGGCGGCCTCGACGACGTCCCAGTCGAGGGTCGACAAGACGCTGTAAATCGAAAGCACGCTGTAGGGAAGGATGATGTAGACCTGTCCGAGGACGACGCCGAACGCGCTCGGGACGAAGGAAATACGACTCGAGAGAAGTCCCGCTGAGACGAGGAGGTCATTGAGCACACCCGACGGAGCAAGGAGCGGTCGCCACGCGTACGTCTTGGCCACCAGGGTGGTGAACAACGGGAGGATGACTGAAAAGAGCAGGACGGATTTCGTGAGTCCTTCCGCTCGATAGGTCGCGTAGGCGTAGAAGAGGCCAATCGCCACCGAGAAAATCGTGGCGATCACGCCCAATTTGAAGGAAAAGAGGATGACGCCGGCGAGAAGGTCCGACTGGAGCACTTCGAAGTAGGACCCAAGCGTCCACGCCGACCGGTAGAACCCCGCCGTCGACTGCGCGTTGGCGCTCATCCTGAGGAGCAGCAGGAACGGAACGACGAAGAACACGATCTCGAAGAGCAGGACGGGAATCAGGAGGAAGATCGTCGTCGAGTTCCACCCGCGTATCCTGTTCCCGATCCATCCGATGGCCGCGCTCTGGGTTTCTGTCATCGGTTTTCAACGGGTCGAGGATCTCGCTGGTTCGCCTCCATCCCGATTCGCTCCCCCTCGGCGAACACGAGGAGGTCGCTCGGCTCCCACCCGACGACGATCCGGTCCCCGACCTCGAAATCGGTTTCTGCTCCGATGCTCTGTTCGAAGAACACACTCCCGTCCCCGACTTCGACGAAGAACCTGACTGACCCACCGCGGTACAGGACGTCGGTAATGGTACCGGTCACCCCTGTACTGGGAGCCGAATCGCTCTCTTCGTTCCGGGACTCGATCGGATCCACGGTGAGGACCTCGGGACGCAGGGAGACAGTGAGGGGATCGCCGGGTGACAGACCGTCCTGTAGGGGTGGCACCACGATCGACTTGCCCAGGTCGAGTTCGATAGAGACGCCCCAGTCCCTCCGTTCTTCGAGGGTTCCATCGAGGATGTTCGATTCGCCGAGGAACTCCTCGACGAACCGGTTTTCGGGGGTGTCGTACACCTCCCTCGGTTCGCCGACCTGTTCGAGTTGGCCGTCGTTCATGATCCCGATCCGGTCCGCGAGCGTGAATGCCTCGTCCTGGTCGTGGGTGACGTGAACGAACGTCGTCTCGACCGTGTTCTGGATGTTGCGGAGTTCGATCTGCATCTGCTCGCGGAGTCGCTTGTCCAGGTTCGACAGCGGTTCGTCGAGCAGAATGACGCTCGGTTCGATGGCGAGCGAACGGGCCAGGGCAACGCGTTGTTTCTGCCCGCCGGATAGTTCTTCCGGGAGTGAATCCTCTAAGGCCTCCATCTCGACGATGTCGAGGACCCGGCGGGCCTTCGCGATTCGGTCCTCGCGCTCCATCCCGTCCATCTTGAGACCGAACGCGACGTTTTCGAGGACTGTCTTGTTGGGAAACAGGGCCCAGGACTGGAAGACGATCGAGGTGTCTCGCTCGTACGGCGGTTTCCCGGTCACCTGCTCCCCGTCGATGTAGACCTCTCCTTCGGTGGGTGTTTCGAGTCCACTGAGCAT
>JBDGTL010000051.1:0-7180 GCA_042216905.1 Halodesulfurarchaeum sp. | reverse complement strand
GAATCCGCCACGTCTCTCACTAACCATGCCGCCTCCATCGCGACGACGAAATTGGCCATACCATTGCAAACGATTCCAGGACAACGTGATTTGCGGTTGCGCCCGGGGTTGTGCATTGGTTTCACGGGGCATTGGTGCTTGTGCATTGGTTTCACGGGGCATTGGTGCGCACGTTAACCGGATAATCCGGATAAGGTATGCGTCTCCCCTCGACGGGTGAGACCGTGCCTATCCCCACCTGTGAAGTTCTCCCACTCGATTGGGAATAGGACAAGTTCAGTTGAACCGACAGCAGGCGTCGGGTTCTCGTTGCCGCCGGTGAGTAACACATATATACCACGACGAAAGACCCATGCGGTACCCGACGATGATCGATCGGCTCACCAAAGTCGCGCTGCTGGCCGCGTATCAATCGGCGATCGTGCTGGGCATAGCGATGCTCCCGCTCGCCCTCGTGGCCAGACAGGCTGGAATCACGCTTCCGTTGCACCACCTGATCGAACGAACCGAGACGGCCTACCGACAGGCGTGAACGAGTGAGACACCTGGGTCGGTAGCCGACCGATCGAACCGGTGGCCCGTATCATCAAGCCGGTACGCCCGTGTCCGCGAAAAAGCGGGAGCAGCACGCCGGTAATCGACGTGTCCCATCTCCCGGTTGCTTCTTCACCGCCACAATTTCGTCCCCCGGCACCGCGAAGAGTGCATTTATCAGTCGGGCCGCTATACCAGACGGTAATGATGGACACCCTCGAGGACGGGCCGTTCTCCTGGAATCGACCCACCCCGGAAGATTCCCTCGGTGATCCCTACGAGCCACAGGTCGGATCGTACCCGGAAAATTCCCTGACGCCCGAGGACGTCGAAAACGCGACAGAGACCGGGACGACCATCGTCGGGGTCACGACCGATACCGGCGTCGTGATGGCGTCGGACATGCGGGCCAGTCTGGCTGGCCGAGTGGTCGTGAACAAGAACGTCAAAAAAGTGGAGGAAATCCAGCCGAATGCCGCGTTGTCGATGTCAGGGTCCGTCGGTGGCGCACAGGCCTTCATCCGGAGTCTCAGGGCGGAGGCGAATCTCTACGAGGCGAGACGCGAGGAGTACATGTCGATTCACGCACTCGCCACAATGGGGAGTAATTTCCTTCGGGGCGGTCCGTTCTTCATCGTGGTTCCGATCCTGGCCGGGGTCGACGACGATGGATCACACGTCTACAGTCTCGATCCGTCGGGAAGTTCCCTCGCCGATGACTACACGGCGAAGGGGAGTGGCATGCCGTACGCACTCGGGGTCCTCGAGCAGGAATACGAGGAGGACCTCACGATGGACGAGGGCGTGCAGGTGGCAGCAGCCGCGATCCAGTCGGCCGTGGAACGAGATACGGCGAGTGGAGATGGTATCCACGTGACCAAAATCACCAGGAACGAGGTCGACATCGTCGGATACACCGATTTCGAAGACGTTCTTTGAACGGATATCGAAGACGTTCCTCGAGCGGACTTCGAGGACGTGCGCTGTACGGACTTCGAGGACGATCTTTGAACGGACATGGGCCCCGCGAGTACGTTTTCTGACGGGCCACCGACGTCGGAGAAATCCGCTGAGCGACGGTTGCGGGAGCGCTACCGTAATGGATCCCGCCGCGAATCCTGACCGAACCAGTCGGTGAAGTTCCCGGAGAGCAGGGTTCGGCGTTGATTGCGGAAGTACCTGAGTTGCATCTCGGTAATGGCCGTTTGCAGGTCTGCACCCTCGTCCAGTTCCTCGCGTACCCGATTGCGTTTCCAGTCGGCTGGCGTGATGGCGTTCCTCGACCGCCGTCTGAGCGGCCAGAGGTATTTCGCCGACGTATCGCCCGATAATCCGCGGCGCCGGAGACCAGCCTGGGCCTGTTCGAACAGGTCCGAGTAGATCTTCGTCCGGTCCGTCGTTTCCTCACCGTCCTCGGTTATGTAGGTCAATTCGGCGTGGAGACCATCCCGAACGGCGTTGTAGAAGTTCTCCCTGGCGACGCTCCACTCGAGATCGTAGAGTGGATGCTCGTGCTGTCGGAGTTGCTCCAGCAATCCCGCGAAGGCTGCCTGGAAGGCGATACTGTCCCGGACCGTCGGTTGGGCTGGGAGCGGCCGAAACTCGATTCGGGCGTTCGCATTGGTCCGCGACTGCCCGCCGAACACCGGGCGTACCCATCGCCAGAAGGTCCCATGCTTCATCCGGAAGTGCGCGAACGCGTCGTCGAACCGGCCCTTCTCCTCGACCGCCATCGGAACGAAAACGTCGTCCTCCACGATGGCAGTGATTGCCTCCTCAACCGAATCGACGTCCTCGGGGAACCGGACTTTGCCCTCTCGGCCCGGGACGTTCAACACCGACTCGAACAGCGGAATCCGGTGTTCCATCCATCCGTCCTCAAATACGTCGTACGGATCGGCGTCGTCGTAGAGATCCGGGGGAAGAAACGGCGTATTCGTCCCGAGCGCGAGGAGGACTCCTGCGATACGAAGGGCGTACCGGAAGTACTCCGGGAGGTCGACTGCCTGGGGAACCTGATAGTGTGGCTGGATCGAGGTTATGAGGCTCTCTGGCATCACGGTATCCGCTTCGAGGCTCACGTGAGGGAGGTCGATCTCCATCCCGGGAGCGGAAGCGGAGTTGGCCATCGCGTGGTATCGAGCCGAGTCCGACATATTCGTCGCCATTCGGACGCCGCGTTTTTCGACGCTATCTTGAAGGTACATCGTACTCGACTGGCCCGACGGGGGAATCGTCCAGAGACCGTCACTCACCAGGTGCAACCCTTCCGCGTCCATCGGTCGGGAGACGGCGTCGAGCCTGGATTTCACGCTGGATTCCTGGGCGAGTAAGCCGTCCTCGTTGAGCGGGTCCGGGTGTGTCTGCATCTCCGCGTTGTGAAGCCCGAGTTCCTTCTCGAAACCGACGTACCGGAGCAATCGGCGGGGAATCCTTGCCAGGCCGCCCTCGTCGTCGACGGCGTAGAACTCGTACTCCAGCCCGACGATGGCCTGGGGATTGTCGAACGTGCCGGCCTGGACCTCTTCCCGGATGGTTTCTGCGTCCTCGCGGACGGCCGATTGAAATTCATCGGCGTCGACCGACAGAACGTCCTCGACGGCAGAGACCACGTCCAGCTTCGACATGCCGTCCGTTTGGATGCCGTTATTATAAAAAGGCAGTGGGTGAGTGCATCAACCCCATTCAGTCACCGACTAACCGGCGGGGTCCTCGGGCTAGACGACCCCCATCTCCGAGAGTCGATCCGGGAGATAGGTGTCGGTCACGAAGTCGAGGCCGCGGGAGGCAAGTGCCTGCTGTTCTGCCTTCTTCTCGATGTCGAGCTGGAGTTCGATCTGGTCCTCCCAGAAGTCGGTCTGGAAGCGCGGATCCTCGAGTTCGCTCTCGAGCGCGTTCCGATCCGAGTCAGAAAGTGGGTCCGTGGGGAGTTCGTATTCGACGATATCGGCCGGCCTGATCCCGACGAACTGCGCCGCTGGTGTCGCCAGGTATTCGGAGAGGTGTGCACTCTTGATCGACCCGTAGGCCACAGAGCCGTAGATCCGATAGGACCAGGGGTCGCCGTCGGTAAAGACGACGACCGGCAGGCCGAGTTCGTCGTGAAGCCGTTTCGTAATCCGACGCGTTGCACGGGCCGGTTGACCCTTCAAATGGACGATAATAACGTTGTACGCTTCGTCGAACCCGTTCTCGACCAGTCGATCCCGCATACCGCCGGTCTCCACGGCGAGCACGAAATCGGCGTCGTGCTCGAGAAACTCGATCGTGTCGGGGTTGTTCGGAATCTGGTAGCCTCCTTCCCCGACGTCCATCTGGCAGTGAATCTCGCGCTCCCCCCGGCGGGTCTGCTCCCGGAGGTGGAGGGGGCCCATGAGCGTCGCACCCGACTCCTCGGGACGCATGTGGAAGTCCTCCCGCTTCACACCCGAGACGATTTCGAGGTCCTCGATCATCGCGTCGGACTCGCTCTGGTCGCCGAACTTCGCCTCGTCCTCGTCCCAGGATTCGCTCAGGTAGTAGAGTTCCCGGAGGGTCGAGGACCGGTCTTCCTCGAGTTGCTTCGCGAGAAACTCGATCGTGTAGACCGCCTTGAGGAGTTTCCGGGCACCGCGGACGCTGTTCGCACTCCGGACGCTCGTCCGGTCGCCGTACACCCACACCCCGGCTTCCTCGTCGAAGACGATGTTCGATTTCGAACGGGTCGGCACCTCCATTCGCGGGATTTCTCCCAGGTCGAACTGGTCGTAGAACTGGGCTGCGAGGTCGATCAGTTGCTCTCGTGCGTCTGCGTCGCTCATGTGTCCACCGTTAGTTTCGCCTCCTCGACGCCCTGCACGTCGAGGTCGAACGTCGCCTCCTCGTCCTCGACCCGGTACTCGAGGACCGCGTCTGATCCGCTGTCCACCGAGGGATTCCACGTCACGAAGTACTCGCCGTCCATCTCGAGGACCTCACCAGCCGAGAGGTCCGCTGGTTCGCTCGAGACGATGTCCGTGAGTTCCAGGTCGGCCCGGGTAGAATCGTTGTTCTCGACGATTACCCTGACGGTCTCACCGTCGACCTCGCGTTCGACCAGAACGTTGTTCATGATTTTCGCGAGGGAATCACTGACGTCGACGCGTTCCCGGTCGGTCATCTCGGAGACCTTCTTCGCCATCTTCGGCAGGATGTCGGCGATGACCGTCTGTTTCTTCCGGCGCTTCTGCATCGATCGGCGCTTGTTCAGGTACGATTTGAGATCTCTCGCCGCCTCCCGGATCGCGAGTTCGATCTCGTCTTCGATTTCGGGGATGTTGGCCAGCGCGTCCTTCGATTCGCTGGTGAACGGGACGTTCGTCGAGGCGACGTGGACCATGATGACGACTGGCCCGTTCGGGAGGCCGTTCCCGCCTGGCTGTTCCAGGCCGTAGTTGCGCCACCCGATCGACTTCACGACGTCCGTCGTGGCACAGGCGCCTTGCTGATATACTAGTGGAACGCGGTTCGCGAAGCGGAGCACCTCCGCCTGTCCCTCCTCGTCGAGTTCCCCGCCGTATGCGATCCCGGACTCCACGATGAACGGATCACCGCCGTGCACCTCCGCGTCCCGGGTCGCGGCCGCGAAGAACTCGGCGTCGAACTCCTTCTCGAGCCCCGCACGGATCTGGTCGGCCGTGATCGGGGAGAGACAGTCGGTCGGCGGCGCCATAACCGATACGTCGTTCATGGCGTCGAGCAGGTGACTCGCCGTGTCTCGATCCTCGGCGACCGCCGATTTCTTCGGGATCGAATCGCTCACACTGGCCATCGAGAACCACAACGCATCGACGATGTTCTCCCGCGCTGTCTCCCCGAACGTGACCTCGTCCATCTCCTCGGTGAGGGAACTGGTCCTGTCGATCAGCGAGACGAGTTCACCTCGCCGCAGGCGGTCCCGTGGAATGTCTTCGAACTTCGAGGCGATACGCTCGGCGAAGTTGTTCAGGGTCGCGTCGTCTTTCCGCGAGGAGGTGGCGTCGTCGAGAAGCCGGTAGAGATACCGGCGTCTATCCGCTGTCAATACCTCCCAGGCTGCCTCGACGACGTTTTCCCGTACCGTATCGCCGAAAGGGGTTCCCGACTCAGACGCGAGGTCGTCGGCGACGTCGTCGACCGCCGCTTCGAGCTCCGTCCGGCTGAGCGGCGCGTCGGCGTCAAGTCGCTTCCCGAGTCGATCGGCGAACTCCCGTTCGAGATCCGCCCCCTTGTTCGAGATCGACTGGACGACTGCCCGGCGCAGGTCCACGTCGTCGCGTGTCTGCGGGGGGTGCCATCGACACTCGCGGCCGAAGTGTCGATCGCGGAACGCAGACAGGATCTGGTCTGCGGTCTTGCGGCCGACCCTGGTAAATTCCTCCTGGAGGAATCCACGGACGGTCCGGGAGTCGCTCCGCTGGAGCATCTTGATGAGCGTTCCGAGTTCGACACCATGGGGATGAGGTCTGATTTCCTCCGTCTCGGCGGGAAGTTCGGCGCCGTCCGCTCGCTCGGATTTGAGGTGGGTTCCCGGTTCGCGGAGTTCGATCCGGGCGTGGGGATTCACGACGGCCGTATGTTTCACGTAGTCGTGAAGTTGTCCTCGGGCCCGCATGTTCGCCTCCATCTCGAGTTCGATCCGGGTCCCGTGCGGGCGGTCCCAGGAGGTCGACTCGGTCGCTCGAATCTCAGGTTCGTTCGCGTCGGTGTCGATGACCAACTCGAAGTACTGTGCCTGGTCGCTCCCCTTGGTCCGACTCGTGATCTTCGCCGGTTTCCCGCTCGTCAGTTGCGAGTAGAGGACCGCGGCCGAGATGCCGATTCCCTGCTGACCCCGGGCCTGCTGTCGCCTGTGGAACCGGGATCCGTACAGTAATTTACCGAACACCTTCGGGACTTCCTCGCGGGTGATCCCGGGGCCGTTGTCCTCGATGACCACGGAATAATAGGAGCCGGATTCCTCGATCTCGATGTACACGTCGGGGAGGATTCCCGCCTCCTCGGCAGCGTCGAGTGCGTTGTCGACCCCTTCCTTGACGGCCGTCACGAGTGCCCGGGCGTCGCTGTCGAACCCGAGCATGTGCTTGTTCTTCTCGAAGAACTCCGCGATGGAAATCTCACGCTGGGTCTCGGCCAACTCCTCCGCAATTCCCTCCTCCGCGAGGGTCGACTGGAAGGACGTCATTCAGTACGGAGGACTTTCCTCGTTGTCCCTAAAAGGGTCCCGGTAGCGGGGTGAAACTGAACGTTCTGGGTGTTCAATCGGGATACCGCGAAATCCGTCGAATATCCAGATTTGCCGTCCCGGAGTTGTTCACTGGAGAGTGCTGGTTTTCGAACGCTTCGTTGTCCTGTACTATGCATTCGAAACACGAAAACACACGCCTGTAATGCACTGACCGTATCGATTCGCCAGGGGTTGTAATGGCAGTGGTAGTCCTCAGTATTCCCCTCGCGTCCGGTAAAAACACTGTGACCTGAACCGCAATCAGATCCGAAATCAGGGCACCGGACACTGTTACTCTGGTCCCACCGTAGTGACGGACACAGTACCCCCCCCCAATGAGGGGACCGACTCCGTTCCCCTCCCAGGAAACCGACTCCGTTCCCCTCCCAGGAAACCGACTCCGTTCCCCTCCCAGGAAACCGA
>JBDGTL010000114.1:0-7216 GCA_042216905.1 Halodesulfurarchaeum sp. | reverse complement strand
GAACAAGCCAGATATGCATCGATCCGATTCCGAATCCAGCCCCCGTTCGGGCGATCACACGACTTCGATCGAACTGCCGAGGTACTTCGAGATGGTCTCGGTGACGGAATCGGCGTTGAACCCCTGGAGATCCGACGCGATGGCCGACTCGAGGGCGTCGAGGTACGCCTCGTCCGTTTCGAGGGCCCTGTACTCGACGTCGACGACGTCCACCGAGAGGGCGTCGTCGACCATGTCCCGGAAGTGTGTCGAATCGGCAATCTCGCCACGCCAGAGGTTGTCACGGAAAAATCGCCATCCCGGCTCCCCCGGTTGATCGGCCGGCCGGACGAGCCGGGTGACGAAGGTGTCCGGATCGATGGACACACGTCCCGCTGCCCTGACCCGGAAGCGGACCTCGAAGACGTACCGAGCCTCCATCGGTTATCGGAGTTCCGAGACGAGTTCTGCCATCTCGATGTCCCTGTCCGTGATTCCACCCGCCTCGTGGGAGGTGAACCTGACCTCGACCGCCTCGTAGTGGATCACGATCGTCGGGTGATGGAACTCCTCTTCTGCGATCTCACCGACCTCGGCGGCGAACGCGACGCCCTCGAGGTAGTCGTCGAACTCGAAGGTCCGGACGATTTCGTCATCCTCGCGGTCCCATCCGTTCGGCAACGCCGTCTCGATTTCGTCGTCTGACAGTCGTTCGGCCATGCCAGTTCCATCGGTTTCGACGCTCAAAAGGGTTGTCGGGGTCGATACCCGGGTTTCTGGGTGGATATCGATCCTGTCCGACCCCTCGGAATGACCTTTTCCCTGGAGCGAGAATATGGTGGTATGTTCGAACGGATTCTCCTCCCGGTCGACGGTAGCCCGGAGAGCGATCGGGCCATCCGGTGGGCCATGACCCTCGCGAGTGCATCCGACGCGGTGGTCCATGCCCTGTATGTCATCGACCGTGGCGGCGTTCCGGAGGGAATCGACGCCATGAACGACAGCGACCGGATCGAAGCGGACCTCCGGACCGTCGCCGAGTCGGTCGTCGAAACCGTCGCCGAGGCCGGACGTGAAGCAGGTGTTCGCGTGACCGAAACGATAACGGCGGCGCATCCGATCGAGGCGATCCTCTCTTCCGTCCCCGAATCGGACGCCGACCTGATCGTGATCGGGACACACTCCCCCGGTCGACTGGACCGCTTCCTCCATCGATCCCTGGGCGAACAGGTCGCACAGCACGCTCCGGTTCCCGTTCTCACGGTGTACACCGCGAGTTCGGACCGCGAATCCGATATCGAACGGATTCTACTCGCGACCGATGGACGTCTGAGTTCCGAGAACGCCCGGACCTGTGCCTTCGATCTCGCGGGCGTATTTGACGCAGTCGTCATCGCGGTGTACGTCCTCGAATCCCGATTCGGGACATCGAGTGCGATCAAGGAGTATCTCGAGCAGCAGGGCAACGAGGTCATGCAGTCGGTCCGGTTCCACGCCGCGAAAGAAGACGTGGACGTCCGGACACTCGAGCGGGAGGGGGAGGCGGATAGCGAAATCCTGTCCGTTGCGGAATCGGAGGACGTCGACCTCGTCGTCCTCGGGACTCACGGTCGCACGGGGCTCGACCGGGTCCTGATGGGGAGTGTCGCCTGTCGTGTGATCCGAAACGCCGATCGACCGGTTCTGACGGTTCCAATGGGTCCTGCGGACTGACCTCAGGCGTGTGGATCACCGGGATAGTCTTTCTCGCCCGCTTCGATTCGGACGTCGAGCCAGTTCTCCATCGGGATGAGGGGACACTCGTACCCCTCGTTGTACGCGCAGGTCGGGTTGTAGGCCTCGTTGAAGTCGAGGATCCACTCCCCGTCTCCGAGGTAGTGCTCGTCCTCGAGGTCGAGGTACCGGCCAGCACCGTAGGTCTCCTCGTCGTTGGTCTCGTCGCGGAACGGAACCCAGAGTCGGTCCTCGTGCGGATCGGCCTTGTACGCCTGGAGCGTGTACTCCTCCCCGTCGAGTTCGAACCGGAACTCGCCCCAGCGGAGATACTCCTGCTCGTTTCCTTCGGTCGTTTCCACGACGAGCGAGTCCGGATCCTCGTGGCGGTGGAGTTCGAGTTCGTACCTGTACTCCTCCTCCACCGGGAAATACTCGAGACCCGGGAAGTCGTCCCGTTCCTTGATGGGGATCGGTGATCGTGGATGTTCGGAGAAATACTGCTCTTTCTGTCGGCGCTGTTCTCGGATCTCCTCGGCGTAGTCTTGTGCCATCAACGAACAATCGTACGTCACGCCAGTAAAGGTCACCGTTCGAGGACGGTATCCACCGTGATGCACGGGGGGTCGTGCCGACGCTCACTTCACCGCGGTCGGGTGTTCCCCCGCTTCGGCCATCGCCAGGACGTCGTCGAAGAACCCGAGCGTGTCGTGTGGACCGGGATGGGCCTCCGGGTGATACTGTCGGGTTATGACGTCCAGTTCGGCGGATTCAGCGCCCTCCGGCGTGTCGTCGTTCACGTTGACCTGTGTGATATCGAGGTCGCCCGCGTCGGAAACCATGTAGCCGTGATTCTGCGTCGTCATCACGACTCGACCGGAGCGTTCGTCCAGAACCGGTTGATTCACTCCCCGATGTCCGAATTCCATCTTCTCGGTCGTCCCGTCGACGGCCCGTGCAACGATCTGCATGCCGAGACAGATGCCGGCGATGGGTCGGTCCCCGAGGAAGTGTTCGACGAGTGCCTCCGTCGCCTCGAAATTCGCCGGATCGCCCGGGCCGTTCGAGATGAACAGCAGGTCAGGGTCCAGGTCCTCCACCGTCGCGGGGTCCACGTCGTGGGGGAGGACGTAGACGTCCGAGCCCCGCTCCGTGAGCGAATCGATAATGCTTCCCTTCGTCCCGCAGTGGACCAATGCCGTGGTCGGACCCGGCCCGTCGGACTCGTGGACCTCCATCTCGTCGACACTCACGCGGTCCCCGATGTCCGTAATGTCACTCATATGCGGGCACGTTTCGAGTTGGTCCATTGCGCGTTCCGGGGTGGCATCGGGTCCGGCTTTGATCCCACACTTCATCGCCCCCTTCTCGCGGATGTCGAGGACCAGGTCGCGGGTGTCGATATCGTCGATGGCCGGAACGCCCTCGTCCTCGAGCCACTCGGCCACGTCGTCCGTCAATTCGCGGGCGACGACGGCGCTCGGATGGACGCGGTCGGACTCGAATCGCTCCTCTCGGACGCCGTAATTCCCGATGAGCGGGTAGGCGAAGGTGAGGACCTGTTCCTCGTAGGAGGGGTCGGTCAGGCTCTCTTCGTACCCGGTGTACGGTGTCGTGAAGACCAGTTCGCCGTGGGCCTCGCCGGGAGCCCTGGCGCGTGCCTCGAGGACCGCGCCCGTTTCGAGGGCGATGTAGGCGTCCGACATTACGAGATTCAAACGGAGCACCGAGTATAAGCCTTGCTTTCGTAGCGAAATTACGAAATTCGAAACACGTAAGGTAATCGCACCGCTGTCGGTGATATGGACGACCTCGACCGCCAGATCCTCGACGTGCTCCGGCGGGACGCCCGGACCCCCTACACCGAAATCGCGTCCCGGCTCTCTGTCTCGGAGGGGACCGTCAGGAATCGGGTCGACCGCCTCGTCGAGGACGATGTCATCGAGCGCTTCACGGTTTCAACCCGGACCGGGAACGTCAAGGCGATGGTGGAAGTGGGGGTCGCAGTCGACGTGGACACCCACGCGGTTTCTGATCGGATGGTCACGTGGAACGAAGTGGATTTCGTCTGGCAGGTCTCGGGCGAGGCCGATATCGTCCTCGTTGTCGACGCGACCGACACCGACTCCCTGAACCAACTCATCACGAAATCGAGGGAGCAAGAAGAAGTCGTGAGCACAAAGACGCGTCTCATTCTCGACGAGAAAATGGGGTAGGAACCGAAGCCGAGATGTGAGCGGTTGGGGGCCCCGAGTTCTCGACCGCTCCAGCACACCGGTGCCCACGGCCGGTTGAGAAACCGTCCATTCGGCGTTCTATTCACAGTTCAGTTCCGTCCGCCCCTTCCCGGTTCTGTCCAGATCCGGAGAGTGAACGGAGGAGGACGGAAGGAAATCCCCCATCCGGTAACTACCGGGTGTGTCATCCGTACACACCCAGCCGAGGACCGTAGGGTAAAAGACAGGCCTCGCCTTCCTTCTTTTCATGAGCCAGAACGCCCCGGGGGCCGAGGAATCCACGGGAATCCACGAGAACGCCGGGCAATCGGTCGTGGCGGTGGACGCCGAGGACACCCCCGAGGGAACCGTCAATCGACTCGACGCGCACACTGGCGAGGGGATTCGTCATCGTGCGTTCACCTGTATGCTATTCGACGAAGACGGCCGGATCCTGCTCGCCCAACGTGCCCCGTCGAAGCGACTGTGGGATACGTACTGGGACGGGACGGTGGCTTCACACCCGACGGCCGACCAGTCCCAGATCGACGCGACTCGCGAACGATTGCGGGAGGAACTCGGCCTCTCGCCCGACCAGTACGAGGACCTCCGGGTTACCGATACGTTCGAATACAAACGCTTCTACCTCGACGAGGGCGTCGAATACGAGGTCTGTTCGGTCCTCAAGGCCACGGTCACTGACACCGACCTGGACCCTGACCCCGTCGAAATCGGCGGCCTCCTCTGGGCCGACTACGAGGACCTCCACGAGAATGGCCGGTACTACCGCCAACTTCGCTTCTGTCCATGGTTCGAGATCGCCATGCGACGTGACGTGGACTGATGCCGGGGGAGCAGGACTGATGCCGGGGGAGCAGGACTGAAACGGGGGTGGACGATGCTCGTCCTTTCCTGGACCGTCTACGAATCGATGATCGAGCGAGCGACCAGCGAGTCGCCCGAGGAAGCCTGTGGTATTCTGGCCGGCGTTCGGGACGACCGTCGATACGTCAGACGGCTGTATGAAACGGAGAACGTGGCCACCGACCCACGGGTCACCTATCGGATCGACCCCGAGGAACAGTATCGAGTGATGGAGGAAGCCGAGCGTGAGGGCCTCGACGTGCTCGGGTTCTATCACTCCCATCCCCGGGGCCCGGCCGGACCGAGTCGGACCGACCGGGACCGGGCGACGTGGAAGGGATATCACTACCTCATCGTGTCGCTCGCCGGCCGGGTCCCGACCGTCGACGCGTGGGAGTGGACGGGCGATGGATTCCGTCCTGCTCCCCTATCGGTGGCCCAAATAGAATCCAGGAAACCCGCGGAATCGGGGGACAAAGACCGAATATAGACGGAGGGACGGGAGAAACAGGAGGCTCGCGAGGAGATTGTGGTGTCGTTACGTCGCGTCGGCGTACAGGGATTCGACGACGTCGAAGAGTGCGGAAAGCCAGTCGGGGAGGTCGCCCGGATGCCTGGCTGAGACGAAGTTGTCGTCGACCACGGCGGCGTCGTCGACGTAGGTGGCCCCGGCGTTTTCGACGTCGACCTCGAGCGGCCAGTACCCGGTGACTTCGCGACCCTCGATCACGTCCGCGCTGATCATCAACTGGACGCCGTGGCAGATGGCCGCAATGAGTTTATCGCGGTCGTCGAAGGCCGAAACGATGTCGGCGGCCGTCGGGGCGTCCGTCCGGAGGGACTCCGGTGCACCCCCGCCAGGAAGCACCAGCACGTCGTACTCCGATGCGACGGAGTCGGGATCGGCGTCCTCGAAGGCCAGATCGGCCTCGAACTCGTAGCCGTGTTTGCCCTCGACGGTTTTTCCGCCAGGCGTCATGACGTCCACGTCCCAGTCCGCTTCCTGGAGGCGGTAGAACGGGTAACTGAATTCACTGTCCTCGAACCCATCGGTGGTGAGAATGAGTGCCTGCATGAACACGTGAGAATATATTTGCGGTTCGTGGTAAATGTTTGCCTCTCGGCAATGGACTGGATCTGAGACGTCGCCACCACGAATGGAAGATTTTGAAGACGACGAATCTGTGACACTGTACACACGACGAAACTGTGCCCTTGCATACGACGAGTCTGTGGCACTGTACACACCACGCGATAGCGCCCGGAGGGACCACACCTCGTCCGAACGATTCACCGCGAATCCACCGTCCGTACCGACATTATATATTACCGACATTATATATTACTGAAGTTACATATTACCGATATTATAAATTACTAATATTGTAAATTACTAATATTACATATTACTGATATTATATATTGTCCTCTCACCCGCCTCGGGGACCCAATTAGGGTGGTTCCGAGGAAGGACTCCGGTCAGCCCCGATGCCGGAGTGCGGTCCAGACACCGTATATTCCGAACGCGAGGGCAGGGAGTATCGCGAGGACGACATAGGTACTGTATGACCCGATGGATCTCGGCATCGAGAACAGGAGGAATCCCGGGACCAGGAGCAGGAGGAGGACGACGAAACCGACGGCGAGCCAGCTCCCGACAGTGCCCATCGAGTCAGCCCCGGAGTCCTCATGGTCCATCTGACGTCTGCCTCGTGGACTCGACGTTTTACCCGGGAGCGGAAAAGGGCGTCTCTCCGGACCACGGAGGGGCGGAGGTGACGCGATCGGGGGTACAGGCCTCGTGTCGGACCGTTCGGGTGCGTCAGCACTTTGGCCCCCCGGCGCAAACCCCGCGACATGGTCGACTTCCAGAAACGGGACACACGCCGGGGAGTGGAGGACGAGGACCAGGAGGAGGACCGAGACGAGGAACGGGACGAGCAGGAGACTGCGGAGGGATCCGTCGAGGCGGAGTCCACCACCGTCGATCGGGAAGCGGAGCACCACCATCACGATCTCGAGAGCGTCGGGGTGGCGGTCCTGACGGTCTCTTCGACTCGGACGCTCGACGACGACCCGAGCGGGGACGCGATCACGGAGGCGGTTACGGCGAACGGCCACACTGTCGTGACCCGGGAACTCGTCAGCGACTCACTCGACGCGGTTCAGGGTTCCGTCAATCAACTCGTCGGCCGCAAGGACGTGGACGTCGTGATCACGACTGGCGGGACTGGAGTCTCCCCCGACGACGTGACCATCGAGGCCATCGATCCTCTTCTCGAGAAGGACCTCCCTGGGTTCGGCGAGACGTTTCGGCGGCAGTCGGCCGACGAGATCGGCCCGATGGTGATCGCGACTCGTGCCACTGCAGGAATCGCGAACGGCGTCCCGGTGTTCTCACTGCCGGGAAGCGTCGATGCGGTCGAGATGGGTGTCGAATCGAT
>JBDGTL010000083.1:0-7580 GCA_042216905.1 Halodesulfurarchaeum sp. | reverse complement strand
ATTCACTCGTCGGATCGGTATCCACTCCTCGGATCGTTATTCACTCGTCGGATCGGTATCCACTCCTCGGATCGTTATTCACTCGTCGGATCGTCGAAACCAGCCTCGTCGATTGTGGGAAAAACCGGGAAGATTTAGTGATGTCGGACCGACGCGACAGCCACACAACGATGAAACACGACCCAGCCCCGTTCGACGTGGACTCGGACTCGATGTGGGGAGACTCCCGGACACAGTCGTTTGACGGCCCGACCCGGCAGGAGGTGCACTGACGGGATGACGCAGGTTCGAATCGCGGGCGTCGGGATGACCGCCTTCGGACAGACACCAGATCGGACGGTCCGGGACCTCTTCGGAGAGGCGGCCCGGAAGGCGTTCGACGACGCAGGGCTCGGTCCCGACGCCGTCGAAGAGGTATTCTACGGGAACTTCATGGGTGAATTTGCCGAAAAGCAGGGCCACCAGGGACCGCTGGCCGCAGACGCCGCTGGGGTCACCGCACCCGCGACACGGATCGACAGTGCCTGCGCATCGAGTGGGGCCGCCGTCCGGATGGGCGTCAACCGAGTCAGAAACGGCGACGTCGACGTCGTCCTGGTGGGGGGTGCCGAGCGGATGTCGAACCTGTCGACGGCGGAAGGGACTGAGGCGCTCGCGGCCGCTGCCGACGCCCTCTGGGAGACCCGTGCGGGACTCACCTTCCCTGGGGCGTACTCGCTCATGGCGAATCGATACTTCGAGGAGTACGGCGGGAGTCGCGAAGACCTCGCGTACGTCGCAAAGAAGAACCACGATCACGCCCTCGAGAACGATCTCGCGCAGTTCCAGCGCGAAGTCTCGATCGAGGACGTTCTTGACGCGCCCGCGGTCTGCTCGCCGTTCGGGTTATACGACTGCTCTCCGATCAGCGACGGCGGGAGTGCTGCCCTCCTCGTGAGCGAGTCGTTCGCGGAGGACCGCGACCTCGACGCCTCCATCGCCATCACTGGAACGGGGCAGGGAAGCGACAGGCTCGCACTCCAGGATCGAGACTCGATGGTGCGAACGCCCGCGGCCGAAGCCGCCGCACAACAGGCGTACGAAGACGCCAACATTGGTCCTGACGACGTCGACGTCGCGGAAGTTCACGACTGCTTCACCATCGCGGAACCGATCGCTCTCGAAGCACTGGGATTCTACGAACCGGGCCAGGCGATACACGCGGCCCGGGAGGGCGAGACCGCGATCGGCGGGGACCTTCCGGTGAACCTCTCGGGAGGTCTGAAAGCGAAGGGTCACCCGGTCGGTGCGACGGGCGGCGCACAGATCTCCGAGATGACGAAACTCCTCAGGGGCGATCACGTCAACAGCGACGCCGTCGCGGACGCGACAGTCGGCCTGACGCACAACGCGGGTGGAACCGTCGCGAGCGCGGTCGTCAACGTGCTGGAGGTGGTCGAATGAGCGACGAGTCGCGGGATGCGGGGTATGACGACTTCCTCGACGCGGTCGAAGACGGCGAGCCATATTATCTAGAAAGCCCGAGCGGAAATGGTTGGCTCCCGCCCCGGGCAATCGACCCGGAGACCGGCGAGACGACGTTCACCGAACGACCGCTTCCGGAACCCGGTGAACTCCTCACCTACTCCGAGGCCTACGTCGCGGCCCCCGATTTCGCCGAGGACGCCCCGTTCGTCGTGGCGGTCGCCGAGTTCGGCCCGGTCAGAATCACCGGACAAATCAGGGGTATGAACGCCGATGACCTCGAAATTGGTCAGGCCGTCTCCATCGACGTCGATACCGCTGAGACGACAGGGGACCGATTGCTCGTGTTCAGACCGGACTGACCGATTCGTTTCCTCCCGTCCCGCCTGTCGAATGACCCGGCGGGTCGCCCATCCACGTCAATAGGCATTGGACGTCTTTTCAATGGGTGAATATCCGGAAACGGTAGGTGTCTCGATACCTGTCGGTCCTTCCGCAACGGTTCACGCACGCCGGACGAAAGCCCCATGCCGGATGATAGACCCACGCCGGACGAAAGCCCCATCTCGGATGATAGACTCACGCCGGACGAAAGAGCCACACCGACCAGCAGACCAACGCTCGCCGATAAACCGCCGACCGGTCGACATCCGATTACAGTGTGTGGATATCTGTACTTGCACACTCGGGACACTGGGTGATCGTCCCGAGTGGTGGATGAGACACCGAGTCCCATTCGTCGCTCCCGGCAGGTGCCTCGAACCCACAGGCGTGACACGTAGCCAGTGACGTCGTTTGTCCCTCCCCGGACATCGTGTGATCGTACTCACTCCAATTTGTTAATAATTCGTGTCCCTTGGACTCTTCCCGTCCGCGGGGTCGAGTTCCCGCCCCTCTGGGGTGGGGTGCCGACATTATAAAATACGTCCGAGTCGTCGCCTGGCCCATGACGGATCCCGACCTCGATCGCTTCGACTCCCGTCGCTCGACAGTGTACGCGCCGTCCGGTGTCGTCGCGACCAGCCAACCGCTTGCCTCGATGAGCGGAATTTCCGTCCTCCGGGACGGGGGGAACGCCTTCGACGCAGCGGTCGCGACCGCGGCTTCGCTCAACGTCGTGGAACCGACGAGCACGGGGCTCGGCGGTGACGTGTTCGCGCTCTACCGGACAGCAGGGGACACCATCGAAGGAATGCAGAGTTGTGGGAGCGCCCCCGGAGACGCGACGGCCCAGGCCGTCCGCGACCGCGTGGCGGAGGACCAGGGTATCGACCCGACGTCGGCGACGATGCCCCATACGGGTCCCCACACTGTGACTGTCCCGGGAACGGCCCGGGGCTGGGAAGCGATACTCGACCGCCACGGGACGATGGACCTCGAAACCGTTCTCGAACCGGTGATACGGTACGCCAAGGACGGGTTCCCTGTCACGGAAGTCGTGAGTTCTCAGTGGGAGCAGGCCGAAGAACTGTTCGACGATCCACACGCGAGAGAGGCCTACCTCTTCGACGGCGAAGCGCCCAAAACCGGACAGACCGTCTCGCTTCCGCGACTCGGACGGTCTCTCGAACTGGTGGCCGAACGGGGTGCCGACGTGGTGTACGAGGGAGAACTGGGCGCAGCCATCGTCGAGGAGGTTCAGTCCAAGGGCGGTCTCCTATCACGTTCGGACATGGCATCCCACGAGGCCCGGTTCGTCGATCCGATATCGACCACCTACCGGGACGTCGACGTATTCGAACTACCGCCGACGAATCAGGGACTCGTTGCTCTCGAGGCGCTGAACGTTGCCGAGGCCCTCGAGGGGACCACTGCACGGTTTGGCTCGGTCGAGTACACCCATTCGCTGATCGAGGCGATGAAAATCGCGTTCCACGACGGCCATCACCACATTGCGGACCCGGATTTCGAGTCAGTCCCGGACCTCGCGAGCACGTCCTACGCCAGACGCCGGGCATCGTCGGTGTCGGAAATGGCCCGGGAAGACGTCTCGGTCGGGTACCCCGACGCTACGGGCGAGAACGCGGATACGGTCATGCTTTCCGTCGGCGACGCCGAGGGTAACCTCGTTTCGTTCATCAATTCCCGATACGACGGGTTTGGGAGCGGTCTCGTCGCCGGCGAGACCGGAATTGCACTCCAGAACCGCGGCGCTTCGTTCTCCCTCGACGAAGACGACCCGAATGCCATAGAACCGGGGAAACGGCCGTTCCACACCCTGATCCCCGGTATCGCCCGGTTCGACGACAACGATCACCTGGCCTTCGGCGTCATGGGCGGGTTCATGCAACCACAGGGGCATCTCCAGGTCCTGACGAATCTGGTGGACGGCGACCTCCCGCTCCAGACGGCATTGGATCGTCCCCGGTGGCGGTACCGTTCGTCCGGCCGACTCGCTGTCGAAGAGCGTATGGGGAATACGCTTCCAACCAAACTGGCACGGCGAGGCCATTCTGTCGAAGTCCTCCCTCCATCGGAGTTCGGTGGCGCACAAGCCGTCCGGCTGTCTGACGGCGTTCTTTCGGCCGCCACGGAACCGCGGAAAGACGGTGCAGCGCTGGGATTGTAGCTCCCACACACTCCTCGCCGTTTCATTGGATACGAGCGGACGGCGTCTTGCTTCGTACGGATGAATACCCATCATCGAGCACCTCAGTGCCGGACCGCGTTTTACCGGTCGGGGCCAGGGTTGGGGGAGGAGATAACGCTGGCCGAGGTTCGGCGCGGTATCGGTGGGTGATTTCAATCCGCCAGCCAGACAATCGGATCCTCGATGCGTCGGCCGGGCGTGAAGATTCATCAATCGTATACCGACATGCGCATTTTCGTGTGTATATCGAGTACATCATCCAGATTGGTGTGTATTTATATTACATCCTCCAGATTGTCGAAATGAACGTAAATTGTATTAGGTAATACGTCCAACAGGTACGCATGGTCATTTTCTCCAGTCGACGGACGGGAATCAGTCCGGCCGAAGCGGATGACGCCTCCGGGTCCGGCACTGCCATTTTTCCGTCACGTTCGGTTCGACGGTCAGGAATATCGTGGGGTTCGGTCTGATGATGACTGCCGGCACTCCTTCATTCTCTCATCCGAAGCGTCTCACAGCCAAATCCGAGGAGGGACGACGCCGTGCGGTATCGTAGTCTCGTTCTCGTTCTCCTCATCGTCGTCGGGGCGAGTGCGCCAGTCCTGGCACAGGAGTCAGGCGAGGTCATCGGTCGTCCAGGACTCTCGGTGACGGCGGCGGACAACCATTTCTCCCCGGGCCAGCGGGCGGTATTGAACGTCACCGTCTCGAACGACGGGTTACTGATCAGGGGTGGACCGGTCAAATACGAAGAGCGGGTGACGACAGCGAGGAACGTCGTTCTCGAAATTAGATCCTCCGAATTGCGTGAGCGGTACGGGGATGCGATCCAGGTCGACACGGGTCCAGTAGCACTCGGAAACGTCCCACCCGGGGCCGTCGGTCCGATCTCCTTTTCGCTCGAGATCGGTGACTCGATCGACCCAGGCCGGTACGAGATTCCTGTCCGCCTCTCCTATCAATACACCAATTTCGTCGAGTACAGCAGCACTGAAGCAACCGAATACCGGGACGTGAACCGCTGGGTCAGGAAGGACGTCACAATCGTGATCGAGGACCAGCCCCGGTTCGTCGTACGTTCCGTCGACTCTGACGTATTCGTGGACGATGCCGGGACGATGACCGTTTCGATGACAAACGTCGGTACCCGAAAGGCCCTGAACGCGCGGGTGACCGTCCGGTCCGGGAACCCGTCGGTGACTGTCGACGGTTCGCAGGCAGCCACGATGTTTCTCGACAGCTGGTCCACTGGCGAGACGAAGAACGTGACTGTCCCGGTCAGGACCGCTCCGGGGATCGTTCCCCGGGAGTATTCCCTCTCCGTCCAGACGACCTACGAAACAACGAACGGTCTCACGGCCAGGGGGGAGACGAGAACGGTCGGACTGTCTCCGTCGAGCGGGCACCGGTTCGAGGTCGTGAACGCCACGGCCGAGGTCGCTGTGGGAGAACGAGGACCGCTGGCTGTGACGCTTCGCAATCGCGGGGGTGTTGCCCTCGAGCGCGCCACTGTCCTCCTCGAGTCCGCCTCCCCGAGCCTTCAGTTCGACGGCCAGGCGGCGACGGCGCAATTTGTCGGCTCGTGGGGGCCCGGTGAGACCCGGACCGTGGTGACGGACGTCAGGGCACCCGAATCCGCCGACACGAGAAATGTCGTCGTCGACGCCCGGGTCCAATACGAATACGGAGGGGGACGGAGAGCGATCTCGGGGCCGTACGACATAGGCGTTACCCTCGCACCCGAGCAATCCTTCACATTCGAGAATACGGCTGTCACGCTCCGGGGAGACACAGCGATACTCACCGGGCGGGTCCGAAACACGGGGTCGATTCCGATTCAAAACACGGTCGTTCTCCTCGAATCGGCCGGCCCGTCGATCTCCGTCAGGGAACCAACCTCGCCGGTCGGGACGCTCGAACCGGGGGAGTCGGCCAGGACGACCTTCGATCTCCGCGTGAGCCCTGACGCCTCCCCGGGTCCCCGACAGTTCCAGGCCAGGCTTCGGTACGATCGCGGAACGGACCGGACGTACACGACGGATTCGATCCCCGTCCGGGCCACGTTCCGGACCGAACGGGAACTCTTCTCGCTCGAGCCGGTGAACGCCACCTTCGGAATCGACACTTCCAACCGGTTCAGAGTACGGATAACGAACACAGGCGAAGAGACGTACCGGGACGTCCGGGCCCGCCTTACGGGAATTGCCCCGTACGAGAGTGCAATCCAGTCCTCCTACGCCGGAACCCTGGCGCCCGGCGAATCCGCGATGCTCGTGTTCGAGGTTACGACACCTGAGGATTCCGTGCCGACAACCGATTCCTTGACCCTCAACGTCACTGCCGAATCGCCCCAATCCCAGACGATTACCGCCGGTCCGTATCAGGTCCCAGTCACTATTGCGGGCGCTGGCCCGACCTCCGGAAATCTTCTCATGCTTGCGGGTGGCGCGATCGTCGTCCTCGTCCTGCTCGGTATCGGTTGGTGGTGGCTGAACCAGTAAGCACATGGCGCCAATCGAAATCGACGGGCTGACGAAGGACTTCGGGGAGACGAGAGCGATCGATGATCTGGTGTTTTCGGTTCGCTCCGGTGAAATCTTCGGCTATCTCGGGCCGAACGGGGCTGGCAAGACCACCACGATTCGGACGCTCCTTGGACTCCTCACGCCGACGACAGGGACTGCGACCGTTCTCGGGGCGGACGTCCGTGAGGACAAAGCGCTGAACGAGGCCAAACGCTCCATCGGCTATCTTCCGAGCGGAATCAATTTCGATACCGGGGTGACCGGGAACACGTTTCTCGAGTACCAGGCGTCGCTCAAGGGCGATTCCAAACTCGACGAGATGACCGACTTGTTCTCCCCACCGCTCGATAGAAAGATCCGGGAATACTCCTCCGGCAACCGACAGATGCTCGGTATCATCCAGACCTTCATGCACGACCCCCGTCTGGTCATCATGGACGAACCGACCAGCGGCCTCGATCCCCTGATGCAGGAACGCCTCAACAGTTTCTTGCGCCGGGAGCGAGACGAAGGCGTGACGATTCTTTTTTCGTCCCACATCCTCGGCGAAGTCAGGCGTGTTTGTGACCGGGTCGGGATCATTCGGAACGGGTCCATCGTGGCCCTCGAGGACATCGATTCGCTCCTCGAGAAGGGCGGAAAGCGGGTCAGGATTCACACGGAAGAACCACTCGATCCCACCGAGTTCGATATCGAGGGCGTCATCGATGTCGAGCAAGTAGGTCGCCAGGCCCAGTTCACGTTCACGGGGGATTACAATCTCCTCCTGGAACGACTCGCAAACTACACGCTCGTCGACATGGAAGTAGACGAGCCACCCCTCGAGGACGTGTTCATGCACTTTTACGGTGACAGGGATTTCGCAGGGAAAAATGGAAACGGGAGTGATGGCCGTGAGGCATCCGACCAGCACGATGAGAATGACACGGCCGATGAGGACTGGTACCCCGACGCGGAAACTGAGGGGGCGGATCAACGATGATGGAGATTATGAAATA
>JBDGTL010000036.1:0-7631 GCA_042216905.1 Halodesulfurarchaeum sp. | reverse complement strand
TGCGCCGACCGGGATTTGAACCCGGGCCATGAGCTTGGAAGGCTCAGGTCCTGACCGCTAGACCATCGGCGCGCATCAGCCTGTTCGACATCCCCGAATAAGGACGTTTCCATTCGCGAAAATTACCTCCCCGATTCCCATTCGCATCAATCGCTCCAAACTTCCCATTCACAACAATCGCCCGCAACTTCCCATTCGCAGCAATCCTCCGCACATTTTCATTCGCGACAATCGTCCACAAAGGTTTATATCAGACGGCGGGTAATTCCAGGGCACCACGCGGGGTCCCTTTCGTTATGAGTACCCAGTCCGAGATCTCCCGAAACCTGTATCCGCTCAGCCTCGACGATCACGACCGCCTCAATACGGAACTCGGTGGCGGCCTTCCCAAGGGCAGCATCGTCCTCGTCGAGGGGGAATATGGCGCAGGAAAGAGTGCACTCACACAGCGGTTTGCCTACGGATTCTGCCAGGAAGGGCTGAACGTCACGTTCCTTTCGACGGAATTGACGGTCCGGGGGTTCATCGACCAGATGGACTCCCTCTCCTACAACGTCGAGAGTCACCTCCTCGACGAACGACTCCTGTTCCTCCACGGGGACATCGACACCGGGGGCAACGAACTCCGGGGCGGTACGGGGGACAACAACCGCAAGAACCTCCTCGAACGACTCATGGACGCTGAGGTGATGTGGGACGCCGATATCATACTCATCGACACCTTCGACGCCATCCTCCGCAACGACCCGAAATTCGAGGCGCTGATCCGTGAGAACGAGGAGCGTCAGGCGGCCCTCGAGATCATCTCGTTCTTCAGGGATATCATCACGTCCGGCAAAACTATCGTCCTGACCGTCGACCCGACCACCGTCAACGACGAGGCCATCGGCCCCTTCCGATCGATCGCCGACGTCTATCTCGAACTCCTCATGGCCGAAGTCGGGAACGACGTTCGACGGAGCATGGCGGTGAAGCGGTTTGCCGGAATGGGTCAGCAAGTCGGCGACTCGATCGGCTACTCCGTTCGGGCCGGGACGGGGATCGTCATCGAAAACCGCAGCGTCGCCTGAGCCGTGATACCGATCGTTCCCAGACGTCCACGGGTTTCCGGGATGACGGTCGATGTCTTGTGGGGGGGGGGAAGTTGACGTCCGTGCCTCTCGGGGAGATGGTCGATGTCCATGCCCCTCCAGGAGATAGTTGACGTCCCTGGCTCCCGGGAGACTGTCGATATCCCTCACTCCGGAACGACAGTCGCGAAACAGTTCCCACTCGATACGAAGGAGTCGACGATTTCGAGACCACTCGTTTCCAGTTCGTCTTCAAACGCCATCCGATCGTATATGTGGTAGAACCGGGGGATCGTCTCCCCACTCGGGAGCGTCCAGTCGATCTCCGTATCGAAGGCCGACTCCCGGTCGAATCGATCGTGATCGACGCTCCAGACGCTCACGAGGCCGATCCCGTCCGGGGCGAGGATCCGGGATAATTCGTCGAGACTGCGAATTCGCTCGGCTTCCGAGCGGAGGTGGTGGAGCGTTGCGATGTACAGGCCCACGTCGACCAGATCAGCCCGAATTGGGACGTGCGTCACCGATCCCTGGAGGAGGTCGGCCTCGAATCCACGCTCTCGGCGTCGAGTCGTCGCCTCCGCGAGAATGCCTCGACTGACGTCGACTCCGACTGGTGTGTCCACCACGGAGGCGAGGAGTGAGAGGTGCCGGCCGTTTCCACACCCGAGATCGACACCCACCCGGCCGCTCTTCCCCTCCAGAAACGTACGAATCTCGGACCAGGGAAATTCACGGGTCTGCGAGAAGTGACTGGCGATCCGGTCATACACTCGCCGGACGTCCCGAGTATCGCCGTCTCTCATCCGAGGATCAGGAACATGGCGTAGGCGATACCAATCATAATTGTCGCGTGTTTCGCGCCGGCCCTGACGGTCCCCTCCTCCATCTGTCCCGCGACGAACCCGGAGACGTACCCCTGGACGATCCCGGCGTGGAACAGGAGCACTCGAAACGCATCTCTGGCCCGTTCGGTGAGTTGCCTGATCCCGGTCCCGAAACCGACCCCCACCGGACCGCCGGGGGTGGCGCTTGTCGTTATCTCGGACGCCGTGGGGATACTCGGAATGAAGACCGTATCGAGTACCACGATGATGACGAGGAAGACCAGGAACGAAACGTAGATGACCACCGTATACGCCAGGAGTTCGTTTCGGCGGTCCCGCTCCAGGCGTCGAGTCGCCTTTGCCTCGTCCGCCGCGATTCGGAGGACGGGTCCGATGTCATTCGTGGCACGCATCGCGTTCGTGACGAGGGTCACTACCCTGACGATAGCCGGGGTCTCGACCCGTGTCCTGAATCGGGTCAGCGCGCGCTCGACCCGGGCCCCCCACTCGATATCAGCCCGTGTGTGCTCCAGTTCCGAGGTGAGCGCCCCGAGGTCGGATCGAATCACCCGATCGAAACTCTCGACGATCGACATCCCCGCCTCGTTGGTACTCGCCAGTCGGTCGAGGAAATCGGGGATCGCCTCTTCGACGGCCCTGACCCGTCGTTGGCTCATCTCGTACGAAATCGCGAACGACCCGGTGACCAGCACGAGCGCCTGGATGAACGCATCGTCGAGGTGACTCGCCCTGAGGGGCCCGACCGCGATCGATGGCCACCAGGAGACGGCGATCCAGCCCACACCGAGCGGAACCGTAATAATGAGCACGACCCACGGGTGTTCAGTGAGCAACCTGGCCGGGTCACGCAACCGGTTGCGTAGGGGTCTGAGTCGGCGGTACAGCGATAGCCGATACCAGTTTCTCGCCCGTCGTTCCGATTCGTTCGGGGTGGATCGATCCCTGCTGGCCGTCTCGTCCTTCCCCGGGGATCGGTTTCCCCCGTCGGCCAAGGCGCCGCCGTTTTCGTTCCCCGTTCCGTCGGTCGAATCGCGACGGTCGCTGACGCGCACGTCCGTGAAGCGCACTGGTTCCTCGCCGATCGCTTCTTCGTCCGGGGATTCTCTCACGTCCTCGGTAATCGTATCGAGATAGACGACGAATCCGAGTGTGGCGAGGGGTAGGACGAGGTACACCATGACCGTGAGGACGTCGTACGTCCCCCCGATCAACAGTCCGATGACGAACAGGATCGTGATGAGGAAGAGAAAACCCGCGACGAATACGGTGACGTACGCCTCCGCGAGCGTCCCCAGCAACTCGATGAACCGCTCCTGATGTGCGGCCTCCTCGTCGAGGAAGTAGTCGTACTGGTCACGGAGGTACGTGGGAATCGACCGCCCACTCCGGAGGACGCTCCCGAGGTTTTCTACGAACTCCTCGAGTTCGTCACTGGGGGTCCGATTCCCCATCCGGGTGAGGGCCGTCTGCAGGTCCGTCCCGAAGAGGTCCATGTCTTTCACCGTAACGCGGAATTCCCTCGCCGTCTCGCCATAGACGCCGGTATGCCGAGAGAGAATCGAGAGTATCTCTGGAAACGCCATCCCGCTCCGCGAGAGAGCGAAAACGAACGCGACGTTCCGTTTGATAGACGTCTCGATCCGACGTCGACGCTCGTCGGCGGCGAGCCTCGGGACTGTGAAGCGGAGTTGGACGGTAAGCACGCCTCCCACGACGCCGAGGGTCGCACTGCTCGCGAGGAGGACCAGGAACAGTTCGGGGATGCCGAGGGCCTGTGGGTTGGCGAACAGGAATTCGAGAGACGCGGGGACTCGCTCGCGGACCCCGCTGCCTTCGAGTAGCGATTGCAGGCCCACGAATCCGTAGACCCCGGCGATACTGCCGAAAACCGCAACGAGTCCCGCGTACAGGTACGTCTTCGAGGCGTACTCCCAGTACGTCTCTCCGACGTGTGCGGCCTCGAGAACCCGGACCTGTCGGTGATTGTATTGCTCTCGCCGCCTGGCGAATCCGCCGAAGAGGCCGAGGGCGATCTGCGTCACCGCCCGATCGAGCCGATCGATCCGGGATGAAAGTGCCGTCGCGAGGAGCAACAGCGCGAGGCCGATTAGCGGGACGTATTCGAGAACCATTACTCTCCCGTCGGGGTGTCACCCCGACCCGCAGGTACTCCGGTGTCGTCGGTCGGGATATCTCCGTCGAGGTGCGCTTCGATCCGGTCCATGGTTCGTCGTTTGTCCGCGTAATAGTCGTTGACGACGGCCGTAAACCGCCGATAGTCCCGAATGTCCTGCTCCACGAGGTACTTGAGGACCCGCTTTCGATCGTTGAATTCTTGGAGGAGTCTCGATCGACTCCAGCCACGTTCGTCTCGGATCTCCTCGAGAACGCCACTGTCGAACTGTCGGAATTCGTCCTCGATCGGGTCCCACTCGAACGTATTCGAATAGTCCAGGTCCCCGGTTCGTTGATCGATCCCTTCGATCTCCGCGATACCGTCAGTCCGTCTGACCCGCTCCTCTCCCACGTAGGTAAGGGTCTGGACCGTGAGGATGTCGAGTGACTGGATCATCGCCCGGGGGACGCCGATCGGATCGTTCTCGAGGCGGTTGATGACGGTCTGGACGCTGTCGGCGTGCATCGTGGAGAACGTGGTGTGACCGGTATTCATCGCCTGGAAGAGCGTCATCGCTTCCCGTCCCCGCACCTCCCCGACGACGATGTATTCGGGCCGGTGGCGGAGGGAGGACCGGAGCAGGTCGTACATCGTGATGTCCTCGTCCTCGTCGATGGACTCCCTGGTGATCGCCGAGAGCCAGTTCTCGTGATGTAACGTCAACTCCCTGGTGTCCTCGATGGTGATGACCTTCGACCGGGGCGGGACGAACATGGAGACCGCGTTCATCGACGTGGTCTTCCCGGAAGCGGTTCCCCCCGCGAAAATCAGCGATTTGTTGTTCTCGATCGCCAGCCACAGGTACGCCATCTGGTTCAGGTCGTACGTCCCGAGTTCGATGAGCGTCGCGGGAGTGAACGGCTCGTCCGCGTATTTTCGAATGGTGAAGGCCGACCCACGGGGTGTCACCTCTCGCCCGAGCGCGAGTTCCGCCCGGCTCCCGTCCGGGAGCGTCGTGCCACGGACGGGGTCGCCGACGGAGAGGTGCTGGCCGGATTGCTGGGCGAGTCGAACGACGAAGTTGTCGAGTTCCTCCTCCCCGAACTCGCGATTCGTTTCGATATCGGTATACTCGTCGTGATAGACGAAGACCGGGACGTCGTAACCGTCGGCCGATATGTCCTCGATGTGCGGATCGTGCATGATGGGGTCGATTTTCTCGTACCCCACGAACGCCCGGTGGAGGTAGTAGTACAGGCTGTAGAACGTGTTCATGTCGACGGAGAGCCCGTATCGTTCGAGCCGATCCCTGAGTCGGTCTTTCAATGTCGCCGCCGGGTCCTCGGGGTCGTACTCGGCCCGGTAGATGAGCGTCTCCCTGAGGTCCGAGAAGAGTTCGTCGAGCAATTCTCGCTCGAACGGCTCGAGATCGGGTTCGACGACGACGTACCGGTACTCGTTGTCCTCCGGGTCGTGGTTGATCGAGACGAACGCGAAGGGCGCGTTGACCCAGTATCGATCGACCTCGTCGAAGCCATCGATGCCGTCGAAGGAGATCAACGGACCGTGACGCTCCGGGTCGTACTCCTCGACGTCGAGGCTCGATCCGGTGAGGACGTCGACGATTCGCTCGAGTCGCCACCGAAGCGAGTCGGTTCCCGAGGTGAACGCCGGCAATCTATCGGCACTCCGATTGCGGTCGGGCGACATGAACGGTTGTTACTCGGATGTTCGGCCGGGCCCGCTTAAAACCTGCCTGCCGACGATCGGACCACACAATGCAGCCCTGCCGACGATCGGACCACAAAACCCCGAGGAGACGAGGATCGATCCAGAATACTGGCCCCTATCTACGAGCGCACGGCAACACACAGCGATCATCGCCCCTGAGACATCGACAGATCGATCCTCGCTCTCGGACCCACTGTCCCGAGGTGCGACAACGAGATGAATCGACCTCACGGAGGGTGGCCCCTTCTCAGACGATCTATTCGGGATAGTATCGTCCGAACAGCACTATTTGGGACGGGCGTTACGTTCATTTTCTCCCAGGGCTAAGCGGTGATAGATGCGGCGTGACTACTTCACCCTGGAAGCGAGGAACGTCGATTGGGTCGAGGAGGATGGCGACCCGGAACTTCCGACGGTCAGAGTGGATTTCCAGGGTCCGGAGACAGACCTCCGCGAGGGATTCAGGACATCCGACGGCGACATCCTTCCTTCGGAGGAGATCGATGTCTCGTTCCGACTCCAGGAAGATCTCGAAGATACCGAGCAGGCCGGTGGCGTCGTCGCCGTGACCAATCGCGTGACGGGGGACTTCATATTCGAACTCAATGTCGACGCGGATGCGGTCTTCTCGTTCATCACGGCCGCGAGACGATTCGCCGAGGAAACCGGTGACGATTCGAGATATCGGATCGAACTCTATCTGGATGGCGAGGAGTACGTCACCTACGAGAAAGAGACGTTTCTGGTCTATACGCGAGACGGGAACCTCGTCCGCTCCCGAAGCCTGATTCCGGGTGGCGTCGAGTTGTAACCGGGTTCCTGGTTGATTGGGACGACGATTTTATCAGTTCTCGGTAATCCAATTATTTTCATCAACTATAATCCACGGAAGTAATATGAGGATTTCGGGGCGAGGATCGGATTCATCCGGGATGCAATCATGTCGTACTATTGGTACCCCCGACTCAAACGGAGGAAGATCTGGTTTGATAGATCCACCAGCTACTCAGAAGGACGAGCACAAGTAGTCCACCAAGGAAAACAGCAACCCCGGTGGTACCAGTTCCACTGGTGACGGGCCCCCTCCGTTGGAAGTTCTCGATTGCCTTTCAAGCCGTCTCCTAGTTGTTTTGTAACCCACCACTGCACCCCCGCACTTGCTCCACCAAGCACTGCAACCCCCAGAAGTCGTGAGAGTGCTCTGCGGAGTGCTGACCGTTGGTCGTCGTCCGCGGAACTGATGATAAGCGGATTGTCCGTTGGTGCATACACCTTCATTTCGACCCCCTTCTCCGAGTACCACGTATCGACCGGTTCGACAAGATCCGCCTCTACCAGCTTCTTCAAATGGTAATGGATATTCTGAATCGAGGTATCGAGTTCCTCAGCGAGATCTGGCGGAGGTCTTAGTTCGTCTCGGAATAGGAGAAAGAGCTGGCGGGCTGTATCCGACGAAAGGGCTTGAAACACATCTCCAGCATTCTCATCAGCTATATCAATAATTCGTGGGTTAACTGACTGATCATGCGATTCCGGTTGTTGAGACGAGAGCAAATCCTGTATACGACTCATATATTAAAATCGAGTACGGATCGTTCGTCTACGGGCCTCTTGTGCTGGCATAGTAATGACTAAAGGGAAGACGAGTGAGCGCCAGGTCTATGTGTACCACGCGAGTACCACGAGGTATGAGCACGGACGCGGGCGACAACGGCGACGGCGACATGGTGAAGTTGAACGTGAAGGTCCCGAAGCGCCTTCTCGAGGAGATCGACGAACTGGCGAAGGAGCTGGAGTACACCAACCGTTCAGAGTTCATCCGTGAAGTCCTGCGCGACACCACGGAGCCGATTCTGACGCCCGGCG
>JBDGTL010000113.1:0-7708 GCA_042216905.1 Halodesulfurarchaeum sp. | reverse complement strand
TAGTAGTAACTGAATAGTGCCTGTTCGGGAACCGGTACCCCTATAATCCCGTCCGCTATCATCCCAAAAACAGAGATCAGAGAACGAGTTTCCGCAGGACGTATCAAAACACCCGCAAAACCCCCGCGAGTGGATCACCGATAAAATATACAACCATATAATGAAATATAATGGACAGACCACCGGTTAGCGTGATCCTCCCGACGCGAGAGTGGGGCTCGTCCTGCGATCAACTCGCGGAACAGATTCGCGACGAGGACGAACTGTTGGTCGTTTGTGATTTCGAGGATGACCCCCTATACGGGACCCAGGCCCCGGAAAACGTCCGAATCATGGCCGCCGGTGCACCTGTCGGCTGTTCCGGGAAGGCAAATGCGGTGGCGTACGGGATGGAACAGGCCCGGAACCATCGGTTCGTCTGGACCGACGACGACTTCGACCGGGGTCCGAACTGGCTCGAGGACCTCGCACGAACCGGAGAGGAACACGGTCCCGCGACGGTCCTGCCAGTCTTCGTCGGCGGCGGATGGTGGCGGATCATCGAACCGTGGGTGATACTCACCTCGACCGCCTCCTTCTACTTCGGCGTCGGTCCCTGGGGAGGGAACGCGTGGGGCGGGGGCGTGACGTTCACTCGCGAAGACGTGTCGGTTCAGTCGTTGATCAGTGACCTCAGACAGAGTCTCAGCGACGACGGAATATTGTCGGATCACCTGGAGACCGTTCATCCGATTCGCTCGAAGCTGGCTCGCGTTCACATACCGGGGAACCTCACCGCCGTCAAGGAGCGAATGATCCGGTTTATCCGCCTTTCACACGTCCACGAGGGTGGCTTTTCCGCCCTGGGGGGATTGATGGCACTGGTACTACTGGCTGTCGTGTTCCCGGTATGGACCGCTATCACCCTGACAGCGTCGATGGGACTCGTATACGGTGTCCTGGGCCTCGACCGCAAGACGTTCCTGCTCACCGTCCCCGGACTCCTCCTCGCAATTCCCACCGCCGTTTCTGGTATCGTAACCCGGGAATTCGAATGGGGAGACAGGCGGTATCGACTCAACGGCAAACGGGACGTCGAAGTCGTCTCATCTCGGTAATTACGCGTGTCACCGGCATCACGGATGTAACCGGCACTCAGGAATGTAACCGGCACTCACGGATTCTACCGCCATTCACCGGAAAATGAACAGATATCCGACGTAGTTCCACTGTTCCGTACTAGAGTATTTTCGGGAGAAATATCTCCAGTAGGATGAACACGAACGGGAGCAATACGGAACTGAACAACCGGACGATGATCCCGATCGAAAGCGGGTACAGCGTGACGTTCTCGAAGTCCTGATAATCCCGTCGAGCGCGTCGGATTTCCATCTGGATCTGGTCGAAATTTTTGGGCGTGTCCGCCTTCTTCGGGTTGGATATTTCCTTCTCCAGATCCCGGATACGCGTCCGCCGTTCTTCGAGCATGGTTTCTCGCACGTCCTGCGCCCGTCTATTCACGATATACGTTGGATAGACGAAATTCAACGCGACGAGCAAGACGAACAGTGAGACGCCGACGTACACGACGGTGTTATACTGGAGGTGATTGGCGATATTCAACGCCAGCGGGAGCGCAAACGATCCAGTGGATATGATCAACGTACTCTTTATGGCAAGATCGCCGACCAAACTCAATCCGCCGAGCCCGTCTGGATGCAGTGGATCGATGTCCAATTCCACTTCTTTGGCGAACGAACGAATCGTGAGCAGCGTCGTTAGTACGGCGGTCGACCGGAGGCCCGCCACGAGTATCCAGTAGAGGATGAACCCGAAATACGCGATCTGCTCGGCGGTCCGGTCGATTCCCTGCGAGACGAAGTAATCCAGCCCGAATACGTAAACGGTGGTCACCAATGCGAGCCAGATACCGGTCAGAATCCACCACTTTTCGGAAAAGAACTGATCGTAGTGGCTCGCGATCCGATTGAGTGAGTCCGTATCGGAATCGGTGACTAATTCGTCGACGTTGTTGAAGAAGGAGGGCAACAACCGTTCGTCGTAGTACCAGATATCGTATGGTGCGATTACGACCGCACCACCGGCAACGGCCTGGGCGAACACGAACATCCCCGTCGCTTCCTGTACGTCCATGGCGAGAATCGTGAAACCGGCAGGAATCCATCCGATCGTCAGAATTGCGGAAAGAAATGGATTGTTGACCCGGTCGATACCCCAATTCACGATTCGAGACAGCCACAGCGAGGAATGGTTATATTTCATATATCAAAGATCGACGATCAGTTGCGGGCTCCGTCAGGCACTCCGTCGTCATCCACCTGGGTGAGGAATTATCTCCATTGGGTAAAATAATTGGGAAATATCGCCAATATTACGACCGATCTAGTCGGAGAGTACCGAGTACGCCGATACCACAGTTGTAACTATCGCTGTCACGTTCCACCGTCTCAGATAGACGGAGGGGGGACAGCCCAGGGGACAGGTATGGAACGGAGAAGGAAATGCCCCCAATCGACGAGTATCAAATATGTCAGCAGTTCACCCGACGGCATCAAACCGGACACGAGTCGAGCACTTTCCACCTCCTCCCCCTCCTTCGCAATCCCTCCACCCGGCAAATACAAACGCAATGATTCCTAGAACAGCGGGTCGAGTTCGTCGTTCTCGTCGGTGATCAGGTCCTCGAGACCCGCCTCGCTCCGATCGCGAATGTCCCGGATCGTGTCCTGGGCTTCCACCGCCTTTCCCTGGAGTTCCGAGATACGGGGAACGTCTGAGACGTTCGAGAGCAGGACCGCCACGGCGACCTGATTGGACGAATCGACCGGGTAGTCCCCGCCCCGGATTTCCATGCTCCCGGTCTCCTCTTCGAGCCACTTCCGGCTCTTCTCGATCCCCTTCCTGTTCAGGTACGCACGGGGACCAGCGACGACCAGCAGGGCCCGCTCGGCCCCGGAAATATCACAGGGGAGCGTCAATCGACCGAGGGCCGCCTTCCGCGTCAGACTCGTGATACGATTGGTGGTGTCGACCGAATCGTCCGGCGCCCGGTCACCACTGAATAGTCTCGAGACGAACCCGCTTCCCCCGCCGCCGTTCACGGGTTCGGCCGCGTACCCCAGCGTCGAGATACCGCCGTCGGAGAGCGTATTGATGACTTCGCTCGAATCGACTACGCTCTCGCCGACGTCCGCCCCCGACCCCGCCTCCCCGGAACTGAACAGGACCCCGAAGCGCGTCGCGATTTCCTCGTTGATCTCGTCGTACCCGCCGCTCACCGACTCCCCGGCCTTCCGCCAGGCGTCGTTGTCGAAGAGGAGCAGGTTGTCGACCTGGCTGACGAAGGTCCGGAGCGATCTGGCCGCGTTGAGCGTGTATATCCCGCCCTCGTCTTTCGCCGGCAAGATCCCCAGGCCGTAGACGGGTTCGGTGTATATCCGCTTGAGATATTTCGCGAGGACCGGACTCCCGCCGCTCCCGGTTCCCCCGCCGAGGGCCGCGATGATGAGGAACGCGTCGATCTCGTGCGTCGGCACCCGATCGATCGCCCCCTGGATCTCGTCGATGTCTTCTTCGGTGATCTCGGCACCGAGTTCGTTGTCGGCCCCCACGCCGTGTCCCTTGACCCGGGACTGGCCGACCAGAACGCGGTTCGACTCGGGTATCCGGTCGAGACCGGTCAGATCTGCCCGTGCTGTATTGACGGCGATCGCATCCTCGACGACGCCCGCCTCCGTCCTCGAATCGTATTCGACGAACCGCTCGAGCACCTTGCCGCCAGCCTGTCCGACGCCGATCATTGCGAGTTTCATACTGGGGGACCTCTCCCCAACAGAGACGGGTCCATCGTGTTTAGGTATACAGTGGATAACCGGCTGGTTTTGCCGGTATAACGCGGGGGTTGTGGGGTGGTGTGCGGAGGGCGGGAGACGCTGCGGACGGGGACGGAGAGACAAACGACCTGAGGCGATATATGCGAGAACCAGGAGAGTCCGGGCGGCGAGGTCCGCTGGGCGAACGAGAGACGAGGTCCGCTGGGCGAATGAGAGACCCACACAGCGTGTGGGTCAACGAGTTCTGAGTGAGACCGGGAATGACCGCGTGCTCAGATCAGGAACGCCCGGGGAGTCTGGTACCTGGAACGTGGGGAGTCTGGTACCTGGAACGTGGGGAGTCTGATACCTGGAACGACCCTGGTGCCAAGCCCGGGAACCGAAGGGAGTGCGAAACTGGGAACAACCGGAAGAGCTTGATCAGGGCGGGAGGTCGACCGCACGAATCAGATTCCAGCATAAAAACGGGAGCCGATAGGACGTTCGTCCAGCAATTCACGTCCATGTCGGAAGAACGATATCGGGAGCCGGTGTAGTATACCAGTACGGTCGTCCTCCGACCACTCACACACTCATGTTCGAAATGCCCGATCCCGACGTGCTGGGGAACCTCAACGAAATATCGGTCGCGGACTTCCCGTCGCTTCACCCGGTCGAGGTGTCGTACGACCAGCCAGACGTAACCGACGTCGACGCCAGAACGAAGGAGGTCCTCGGCGAATTCACCCCGCTCTCCGACCTCGAACCGGGCGCAGAAATCGGCGTCACGGCAGGCAGTCGGGGCATTCACGACATGCCCACGATGCTTCGGGCGGCGGTCGACTATCTCCAGTCGGCCGGCTTCGAGCCATTCATCTTTCCGGCGATGGGGAGCCACGGCGGGGCGACTGCCGAGGGACAGGCCGAGATGCTCGCCTCCCTCGGGATCACCGAGGAATCGATGGGGTGCGAGATCCGGTCGTCGATGGACGTCGAACCCGTGGGCGAGGGCATGGACGGTCGGCCGGTGTACGCGTCGACCGACGCGATGGACGCAGACGCAGTCCTCCTTGCCAATCGGGTCAAGGTTCACACCGACTTCCAGGGCGACATCGAGAGTGGCCTGGCGAAGATGTCGGTCGTCGGCCTTGGCAAACAGCGGGGGACGGAGAAGTTCCACAGCGCGGCCATCGCATACAGTTACGAGGAGTGCATCCGGGACAGGGCAGCGATCCTCTTCGAGGAAACGCCCATACTCGGTGGCCTCGCTCTCATCGAGAACGCCAGGGACCGGGCCGCCCACATCGAGGCCATCTCCGTCGAGGACATTTTCGAACGCGAGGAGGAGTTGCTCGAGTGGTCCCGGGACCTATTACCAACGATTCCGGTCGACGACCTCGATATCCTCATCATCGACGAGGTCGGAAAGAACGTGAGCGGGACGGGGATGGACACGAACGTCATCGGTCGGATACACGTCTACGGCGAGGAGGAACCCAGCACGCCGGACGTAACGCGCATCTACGTCCGGTCGTTGACGGAGGAGGCCCACGGGAACGCCGTGGGGATCGGCCTCGCCGATTTCGTCCACCAGCGTGCGACCGAGGACATCGAACTCACCGACACCTACGTGAACACGATCACCGCGGGCTGTCCCGAGCGGGCCCGGATCCCGATGGTAGTCCCGGACGACAGACTCGCGCTGCAACTCCTCGCCGGAACGACGGGCGTCCGGGATCCAGGGGACCTCCGGATCGTCCGCATCCAGAACACGATGGAGGTCGACGAAATCGAGGTCTCGACGGCGGTGGCCGAAGAACTCCGGGACGATCCGACGGCGACTGTCGGCGACCCGAAACCGATCGAGTTCGAGGGAGACGACCTGGAATCGCCCCACTACGAGTGAGGCCCGTGTGCCCGGCCGACTGGGGGGTTGAGGTAGTGTGCCGGAGGAACGTGGCCGGGTAGTCGAGGAAAATGGGGAGGGTATCCTCCCTGACTCGTTTTGTGTGCACTCGACTGCACTACTATACACCCGACTGCATTACTATACACCCGACTGCACTACTATACACCCGACTGCATTACTATACACCCGACTGCACTACTATACTGTCGGCCAAACGCAATTAGGACTCCTCGCGGATTGACCGGGCGAGGCGGTCTGGTCGGGACGGGTCCGTCTGTCCGTTCGTATCGAAGCGGTCTGGTGGATCAGGAGCCCCTCACTGATTCACCTGCTCGAAGAACGATTTCTGCAGTTTGACACCGATCGTGGCGAAACCAGGGTAGACGAACTGGTAGAGCCGAACGGTGACCGCGGGGTCGATGCTCATCAGGACGTAGGCCTCCCGCTTACTCAGTGCGTGTTCCTCGACGAGTTCGCTCATCATCGCCTCGAAGGCCGCGTTGACGGCGTCCTCCATGGATCCCGCGTTCTTCGCAGAATTCACGTGGATGATGGCGTCCTCGGTTTCGATCCGGAATACCCCCGATACCGGGCGGTCGACGACTTCGATGCTGAGTTCTATCTCCGCGATCGACTCCACGGCGATTCCGGTGTACTCGGAATCGCTCTGGGAGGCGTGGACGTCACCGACGAAGAGTAACCCCCCGTCGTTGAACGAATTCAGGAACACCGTGCTTCCCTGGCTGAGGTCTCGGACGTCCATATTCCCGCCCCACGGTCCCTGTGAGGTGACCGAGTCCTGGACCGTCCGTCCGGGAGCCGTGGCGATGGTTCCGACGTGGGGATTGAGATCCCATGTCCATTCGTGCCCGGCGAGGTCGATCCGGGCGGTGCCGTCCTCGGTCGTTCCACTCGGGCCGGGTTCGAGTTCCACCTCATGGGCCTCGTTGACCTGGCAGGATTCCCACCCGCTCTTCCCGTGGAGGGATCCGAATTCCTCGAGCGTCGTCGTCAGTCCCCGCTCCGGGCGAATCGACTCGACCGACACCGCGAGGGTGTCGCCCCGTTCAGCACCTTCGACGTAAATCGGACCAGCGAGTGGATTTCCGTCGAATGCAGGCGGCGGCGCCTGGAGGTTTGGGACGTCCTCGGGAGTAAACTCTCCGAGGCCGTGATCGAACAGTGCGCCCTCGAACGCGTCCCACGTCTCGACCCGAAAGGACTCCCCCGGTTCGACGGTCAATACCGGATCCATGTCCCGGCCGAACTCGTACTTCGTCGCCTCCGAACGATCGATCGTCTGCATACCGATCCGATTCGTGTCGTGATACCATAATTATTGATGACACTACGACTCCTTTCGACCGTGTGGGCATTCGACGAGGCGTGAGCCGATTCACTCCTCGAACGGCCCGGAATCCGGCGATCGGGGATAGTTCTCACCGTCGACAGTAATGATTCCCTCGCTATCGATGCGGACGTCGTGACCGTCGACCGGAAACGTAAGCGTCCACTCGCTTTGCTCGTGCTTGGAAAGTGCGACGATCGCGTCCACGTCGACGTAGTCCTCGAGGGTGAACCCGAGATCGGTCGGCGGTGTTCCCCGGCGTTTGGCGATGGCGTCGATAATCGCCACCACGATTGACGTTCGTCACATCGCTTCGTGTCGGGTACATCATCACCCCTCGGTAATACCATTTCGTTTGCCGTCCCTCCCCGACCTCGGTGACATCGACGGCGGAGTAATCGATCGATCGAACTTCCGTTCTACGTTGTTTTTGCCCCAATAGCACCGATTCCCGCTATCCCCGGTCAGGACCGCAAATTCTCCATTCCCGGTGGCCCTCGTGTGGTCTCTCGCTCGACGAAATAGGAGTTCTTTTATTATCGAAAACGGGACAGGCCAGTATGGCACTGGAAAATTATGCCCTTCTCATCGGCTCGTTTTTCGCACTCCTCATCGCAGCCGAGATTTTCATCAATGGCA
>JBDGTL010000029.1:0-7916 GCA_042216905.1 Halodesulfurarchaeum sp. | reverse complement strand
CAGCTCGATCTTCAGTCGAGTGCTCTCCCAGTCTGAGCTAAGGCGGCGCAGGCGATATGACGACCACGAGGGAGAAAAGGATTTCGAACCATCGAAACCGATCGTTCGAACGGAGACGATCGTCTCGATTTCCATCGAATGAACCAGAACACACTCCCACAGATAGTCACCCGTTTGGACGTTGAACGTCTTCGCTCCTCCTACCAGACGGTCCCCATTTGTCCCATTCTAGAATGGGATCGACTGGGTGCTCTTCTCGAATGAAATCGACCGGATGCACTCGTTTACGGGGCCGAAACCGCTCTCCGGTGAACGAGTCCGTACCAGCGTGGGAAGGGGGTGACCCGTGGCCACCGCTGCGGGAGCACAGGGATTTTAGCCACTGCCGGCCTGCCTCCGTGTATGCGTACCTCGCCCGGACGGGATCGGTGGGGGTGGTCTGCGTGACGGGCATCGTCGAGGAGTACTTCGATTGCAAGTCCGAGACGGACGCGGACCTCCTGGCCATGCAGGTCGGCGATTTCTACGAGTTCTTCGACGACGACGCGGAATTGGTCGCCGACGAACTCGACCTGAAGGTCTCCACGAAGTCCTCTCACGGTTCCTCCTACCCGATGGCCGGTGTCCCCGTGGACGATCTCACGCCCTATCTAAAGACGCTCGTCGAGCGGGGCTATCGGGTCGCCGTCGCCGACCAGCACGAAGTGGACGACGGCCACGAACGCAGGGTCGAACGAGTTGTCACCCCCGGGACGCTCCTCGAAACAACCCAGGAGAGTGCCCAGTATCTCGCCGCCGTCGTTCGCCCCGAGGAGGATGTCGTGGGTCTCGCGTTCGTCGACGTGACAACCGGGCGGTTTCACGTGACACAGGTCACCTCGATCGAGGACGCGCTGACCGAACTCTACCGGTTCGATCCGGTCGAGATCGTTCCGGGGCCGGGTTTCGCAAGCGAGGACGACACCGACGTCGGACCGAGGGACGACAGTGACGCGGACTCCATCACCGACCGGGTCGGTGCTACCGTCAGCGACTTCGACCTCGACGAGTTCGCCCCGGGGGCCGCAACCCACACCCTCCGCTCGCACTTCGGCGAGGAAGCTCTCCACAGCCTTGGAATCGAACCCGGCAGTGCCGCCGTCATGGCTGCTGGCGGGGCCCTCTCCTACGTCGAGGCGACTGGCCTCGGTGTCAACGAGTCCTTCACCAGGCTGCAACCCTATCGCGCCGACGATCACGTCGAACTCGACGCGACCACCCAGCGAAACCTCGAACTCACCGAAACCATGCACGGCGAGCGGAGCGGGTCGCTCTTCGACACCATCGACCACACGGTGACCAGTGCCGGCGGTCGCCTCCTCCGCGAGTGGCTGCAACGGCCCCGTCAGTCCAAAGACGAACTCGAACGCCGCCTCGACTCCGTCGAAGCCGTCACCACGGCGGCCCTCGCCAGGGACTCCATCCGGCAAACACTCGACGGGGCGTACGACCTCGAACGACTCGCGTCCAGGGTGGCCCACGAAACGGCCGACGCACGACATCTCCTCCGCATTCGGGATACGCTTGCGCTCCTCCCCGAAGTACTCGACACCGTCACCGGGAGCCCGGAACTCGCGGACTCGCCGATGGAACGCGTCCTCTCGCAACCCGACGTCGACGCAGTCGAAACTCTCCACGACGAACTCGATCAGGCTCTCGTCGAGGACCCACCGAAGACGCTCCGGGAGGGAGGACTCTTCCAACGGGGGTACGACGACGATCTCGACGAATTGATCGACGGCTACGAAGAGGCGACGTCGTGGATCGACGGCCTGGCAGACCGCGAGAAACAGCGACTGGGTATTACCCACCTCCAGGTCGGTCGGAATCAAACGGACGGCTACTACATCCAGGTCGGACGCTCCGAGACGGACGCCGTCCCCGAGGAGTACCGCGAGATCAAGTCCCTCAAGAATTCCAAACGGTACACGACCGACGCCCTCGACGAGCGCGAACGCCGCGTTCTCCGTCTCGAAGACGAACGTGCCGACCTCGAGTACTCGCTCTTCGAGGACCTCCGCTCTCGCGTTGCGGACCGAACCGGTCTCCTCAGGGAGGCGGGCTCCGCCCTGGCCGAACTCGACGTTCTCCTCAGCCTCGGCGTCCACGCCGTCGAGAACGACTGGACACGGCCGGGGCTCACGACCGGGGACGTACTCGACGTCGAGGCGGGCAGACATCCCGTGGTCGAACAGACGACCGAATTCGTTCCGAACGACGTCCAACTCTCCGGGGATCGACGATTCCTGCTCGTCACTGGACCGAACATGTCGGGCAAGTCCACCTACCTCAGGCAGAACGCCCTCGTCGTTCTCCTCTCCCAGATCGGGAGTTTCGTCCCGGCCCGGTCTGCGACCGTCGGCCTGGTCGACGGCATCTTCACCAGGGTCGGGGCACTGGACGAACTGGCCCAGGGCCGATCGACCTTCATGGTCGAGATGCAGGAACTCTCGAACATCCTTCACTCCGCGACGGAGGATTCTCTCGTCATCCTGGACGAGGTGGGCCGGGGGACCGCCACGTACGACGGAATCTCGATCGCCTGGGCGGCGACGGAGTATCTCCACAACGAAGTTCGAGCGAAGACCCTATTTGCGACACATTACCACGAACTGACCCACCTCGCCGACCACCTCGAGTCGGTCGCGAACGTCCACGTCGCTGCGGACGAACGAGACGGCGAAATCACATTCCTCTACACCGTTCGACGGGGCGCGACCGACCGGAGTTACGGGATTCACGTGGCCGAACTCGCCGGCGTCCCGCGACCCGTCGTCGACCGGGCAGACGAGGTCCTCGAAAACCTCCGTGCAGAGAAGGCGATCGAGGCGAAGGGCGGTGGGACCGAACCAGTCCAGGCCGTCTTCGACCTGGAAAGCGGCACCTTCCAGGGCGACGGGGCCTCATCGTCCGACGAGACCCCGCCAGGGGCGACCAGGGTTTCCGGGGAAAGCGAGGAGTCACGGTCATCCGGTGAAACCGGTGTATCCGGTGAATCGGGGGCACCTGGGAAATCGGCCGATGGCGAATGGATCGATCGGGAACAGGCATCAGTACTCGAAGCCATCGCGGATATGCCCGTGAACGAACTTACGCCAGTCGAGGTCCTCTCACGGGTTTCTACATTACAGGAGCAATTGGAATGACAGAAAGGGACACTAGTACTGGCAGGTCTGGCGGGAATCTGGGGAGGGCGACGCTTTTGTGCGAAGAGAATGGGGAACGGTCCAGGAACGGGGGGCACCGGGCGTGACAGCGGACATCGTCGAACTCGACGAGCGGACCGTCTCTCAGATAGCGGCGGGCGAGGTGGTGGAACGTCCGGCCTCTGTCGCGAAGGAACTCCTCGAGAACAGCCTCGACGCGAACGCGTCCCGAATCGATGTCTCGGTCGAGGACGGCGGACAAACGCACCTGCTGGTCGCAGACGACGGGGTGGGAATGACCGAATCCGCCGTCAGAAAGGCGATCGAACAACACACGACGAGCAAAATTCGAGACATCGAGGACCTCGAAACCGGGCTCTCGACCCTGGGATTCCGGGGCGAGGCCCTCTACACGATCGGTGCGGTCTCCCGGATGACCATCACAACCAGGCCGCGGGATGGTCCGGATACCGGGACCGAATTACGGGTTGTCGGCGGCGACGTGGAGACGGTGAGACCTGCAGGACGGGCCCCTGGAACGACCGTTACCGTCGAGGACCTCTTTTTCAACAAGCCTGCCAGACGGAAATTCCTCAAGACGGAGACGACCGAGTTCGCCCACGTCAACCGGATCGTCACCCGGTACGCGCTTGCCAACCCCGAGGTGGCCGTCACGCTCGACCACGACGACTCGACGGTCTTCTCGACGACCGGGAGTGGACGGCTCCTGGACGCGATCAATTCGGTCTACGGCCGGACCGTCGCGGACGCGATGGTCGGGGTGGAGTCCTCCCCCGACGGGCCCATCGAGGCGATCAGCGGATACGTCAGCGACCCGGAGACGAACCGGGCCGGAAGCGAGTACGTCTCCACGTTCGTCAATGGGCGGTACGTCAGGGCGGGATTGCTTCGCGAGGCCATCGTCGAGGCCTACGGGAAGCAACTCGCCGCGGATCGATTCCCCTTCGCCGTTCTCTTCCTCCAGGTCCCCCCAAACTCGGTCGACGTGAACGTCCACCCGCGGAAACTCGACGTCCGGTTCGACGACGATTCGGCCGTGTTTGCTGCCATCGAGGAGGCTGTTCGCGACTCCCTCCTCTCGGACGGACTGATTCGGAGCAGTGCACCGAGGGGTCGGTCGGCACCGCAGGAGACGCAGATTGAGCGAGAGCGCGGGGACGAAGAGCCGTCTGAAACGGGGGCGGTCGGATCTTCCGGGACGTCGAGTTCGGCTGACACCCGGGAAGACTCACGATCCAGCGACAGTAAGACGAATGCCCCGGAAGGTGACGCCCAGGAGGACACCCCTTCTGTAGACGGCGAGACAGACGCACCGTCCGATGGCGAGCAAACCTCGACAGAGCGGGGTCACGGTTCGACGACACCGGCCACCGAACCGCGGTCGGACGATGCATCGTCAGGCCCACCGGGTGGGGACCCGTCAAACGCTTCGACGGAGTCCGGAAGGGACCCGTCAAACGCTTCGACGGAGTCCGAAACTGATTCGGCATCTGTTCCTTCCGACCGGACACTCTCGGGGAGAATCCAACAGGAGGGACTCGACGAATCCCCCAGGGAGCCCTCGCTTTCGACACTTCCGTCTCTCACCGTTCTCGGGCAGATTCAGAACAGTTTCGTGGTCGCGGAGTCCCCGGACGGCCTTCTCGTGATCGACCAGCACGCCGCCGACGAGCGCATTCGTTACGAGCGACTCGCGGAGCGACTGGCCGGGAGTACCCACGCGCAGTCACTCGTTTCTCCGGTTCGCCTGGAGGTGACCGCCCAGGAAGCGAGCGTGTTCGAGTCTGTGCGGGAAGATCTGATTGAACTCGGCTTCGAGGCGACCCTCGACGGGCAGACCCTGATCGTCGAAGCGGTTCCGGCGGTGTTCTCGGAGACGCTCGAACCGGAGTTGCTCAGGGACCTGCTTGGGTCGTTTTTGGACGAGACGGGGTCCGCGGATCCCGTCTCGCAAGCGGCAGACGCGCTCCTCGCCGACATGGCGTGTTACCCCGCGATCACCGGCAATACGCCACTCCACGACGGGGACGTCCTCGACCTGCTCGAGACGCTCGACGAGTGCGAGAACCCGTACTCGTGTCCGCACGGTCGCCCCGTCGTCATCGAGATTTCGAGTGACGAACTCGAGGACCGCTTCGAACGCGACTATCCCGGCCATCAGAACCGTCGGCCCGAGGGATAGCGAGGAATTGCCAGTCGTGCTCGCTTGTGAGGTCGGTCTGGACAATCGTTAAGGGACCCCTTGCGGTAGAGGCCCGTATGGCATCCGACGACGAATCGGAATCGGCCGACGAATCAGCGGGCGAATCCGCGGAAACACAGTCGAGCGGACGGGACGAACCGGCGCCACTCGGTGTCAAGATGGGGAGCACTCGGACAGTCGTCGCGCGGGAACGAAGCGGGACGGTCCAGTCGATCCAGGACCTCACCTGTCTGGTGAGTTACGATGACGCGATAACGGGCGAAGAACACGTCCTCTTCGGAGCGGAGGCGGCACGGGAATACCCGGAACGGGTCCGGTTCATGCTCAGAACCGGGCTCCCGACCGACGAGGAGTCGACGGAACTGGCGACGTCTTACCTCCGGGAGTTCATCAAGGCGAACTCGCTCCCGGAGGACAGCGTGGTCGTCTACGCCCTCCCGTCCATCGAGAACGAAGAGGGACTCTCCCGCTTCGAGACGGCAATAGAAGACAGTTCCATCGGCGGAGAGCGAATCCGGAGTTACCCCGAGTCCCTCACCGGATCCATTCCGGCCCTGGGTGACGGCCTGGAGGCGATCAATGAAACCTTCCTCGCCGCGAATCTCGGCTCGACGAATCTCGAGTTGAGTGCCTACAGAAACGGCGAACAACTCGAGCCCTTCTCGACGGGGACCGTCACCGGCGCGGAGGTGGACCGGTGGATCGCGGCGAACATCGAGGAGGAGACCCAGGGACGGGTCAACGTCGACCCGACGACGGCCCGGGAATACAAGGAGGAGCATGCGACCTTCGACGGGTACGAACCGTTCTCCGACACCATCCAGCAACCCGGGGGTGGCACCTACGAGTTCACCATCGAGGACAGCATCGTCGACGCCATCGACGACTACGTCGACGAGGTGGTCGACCGTGTCGCCAACGCGTTCATGCCCGCCCTCGACCAGGACCATCTCAAGGTTCGACAGAACGCCCTTCGGAACCCGTTCGTTCTCACCGGTGGCATGGCCTGTATTCCCGGCATCGAGGACGAGTTCGCGGAGCGACTCTCCGCCGAACTCGGCATCGAGGTCGAGGCGACGAAGCCCCCCTCCCCCGACACGGCGGCGGCCGTCGGCGCATATCGGATCGCGGATCGCCTCGTCGAACTCGGATCCTACTAGTGCAGACGACACATTCCGTCCTCGCGGGGGACGCGCGCTCCACCCCGCTTTCCGACGAGAGCGTCCACCTGGTCGTGACGTCGCCGCCATATCCAATGATCGAGATGTGGGATTCGACTTTTGCCCGTCTCGACGAACGCGTATCCGACGCCCTCGACGACGGCGATGGGCAACGAGCATTCGAACGGATGCACGCCATTCTCGAGTCGGTCGTCTCCGAAATCGCCCGTGTACTCGTTCCCGGGGGAGTCGCCTGTATCAACGTCGGGGACGCGACCCGGACGGTCGATGGGGACTTTCGACTCTACCCGAATCACGCCCGGATCGTGAACGCACTCGAATCCGCCGGGCTCGACCCACTTCCCGACGTGCTCTGGCGGAAACCGACGAACAGTGCTGCGAAGTTCATGGGATCGGGAATGTTGCCTCCCAATGCGTACGTTACCCTGGAGCACGAGTACATCCTCGTTTTTCGGAAACCCGGGATGCGGTCGCCGGAGTCGGATCTGCGGCATCGAAGCGCGTACTTCTGGGAGGAACGAAACCGGTGGTTCTCGGACGTGTGGGAAATTACGGGCGAGCGACAATCGGTAGAGGCCGGTCCCCGGGACCGGACCGGGGCCTACCCTTTCGAAATTCCCTACCGGCTGATCAATATGTACTCCGTCCAGGGTGATACAGTCCTCGACCCCTTTTGGGGGACTGGAACGACGACGCTCGCTGCGATGACGAGTGCGCGGTCGTCGGTTGGAATCGAACTCGACGACTCCCTTCTGGATGGATTCGATCCCGTCGACGTGGGTATCACGGAACTCGCGAGTGAGACAAGCGAGCGGCGACTAAAGGCCCACCGACAATTCGTGGCCGACCGGGACGACCCGCCCAAATACGAAGCCCAGAACTACGATACGCGAGTCGTGACGAAGCAAGAACGAGATATCCGACTTCCGACGATCGAGTCGGTCTTCGGCCGCGGAACGGGGTGGCGGGTCGAACACGGCTTCTTCGAGGAATAGGTCCTCCGGCGGACCACGCCGTAATACGGACAGATGACCTCATAGTGTCTCTTGGGGATTCACGACGACCACTGGAACAGATGTTGAACAGTGGAATAGATATTGAACACTGGGATAGATATTGAACACTGGGATAGATATTGAACACTGGAATAGATGTTGAACACTGGAATAGATATTGAAAACTTGAATAGATATTGAAAACTTGAATAAATACTGAACACTTGAATAGATTTTGGATACTTGAGCAGTTGTTGAATGCTGGAACAGTGGAGAGGGTCTCGCAGGAAATCGTTGCTGAAACGATCCGCACCCGCTGATATTATTCAAT
>JBDGTL010000047.1:0-7934 GCA_042216905.1 Halodesulfurarchaeum sp. | reverse complement strand
AAGGAAGGACTCCAACTCCTCGAGGAGGGGAAAACCCCGATCAGTCCGACACGAAGCACGAACACCCACTCCTCGGGAGCACGCCGTTCGAGGAAGGCTTTCGACAAGCGTTTAGGAGTCCGGTGGCATCCACAGAGTAAGAATGAGTTCGTGTATTATCTGTGGGTCAGAGGCCGACGGCGACATCTGCTCGACCCACGAGGAGGACGTGTTTTTCGAATTTCGCGGCGAGCATTCGAGACAACTCGTACCGAATCGCTATTACCGTGGCTCGGTCGACGGCTTCGCAGAATTCGGCGTGTTCGTGGACATCGGACCGGTGACCGGACTTCTCCACCGGAGCGAGATTCCGAAGCGCCTCGAATCCCTGGAGTGGGAACCCGGCGACGAGGTATTCGTCCAGGTCCTGGATATTCACGACAACGGGAACATCGATCTCGGCTGGTCGCTCCGGCAGACCGCACGCGAGTTCCGCGGCAAACTGGTCCAGGATCCGGAACTCGGTCGGCCCCTCACGGCCGAGCACGCGGCAGCCGAAACGACCGGGGAAGAACCCGGTAAATCCGAGGCAGAATCGGAACCAGCCCCCTCCACCGAGCAATCCGTTTCCCAGGAACCGACGGCCGAGTCCGCCACGAAACAGGTGGACGACGCGGAGGCCATCGAGGCCGAATCGTCCTCCTCGACGTCCGAATCGCAAGAGGGTCAGTCGGCGGCCTCACTGTCGACCGATACCGCTCTCGGAGAGGGTACTGACGAACAGGAGTCTGCCACAGAGACGGAGGACGGGGACACCGCCGTTTCGGCATCCTCCCCGAGTACCAGTCAGGAACACGCCTCTCGGACCGAGTCGGCCGGGACTGTGGGAACCCAGGTCGAAACGCCAGACGAAACCGGGCAGGAGGAGCACACGCGAACGACGGTCTCTTCTCTCCCCGACGCTGTCGGCGAGACCGTCACACTCGAGGGCGAGATCACGGACGTCCGCCAGACCAGTGGGCCCACCGTCTTCGAGTTCACGGACGAGACCGGATCAATCGAGTGTGCAGCCTTCGAAGAAGCAGGCGTCAGGGCGTATCCGTCGGTGGACGTCGGCGAGGTCGTCAGACTCGTGGGCGAGGTGGAACGACGACGGGGTTCCGTCCAGGTCGAGACCACCTCGATCGAGCGGCTTTCTGACGCCGAACGAGAGGCCGTCTCACGTCGGATCGAGGACGCTCGAACCGAACGGTCCCGTCCGGACAATCCGGAGTTGCTCGTCCCGGACCCCGACGTGGACGTCGTACACGACGAACTCGTCGACGCCGCGACGACCATGCGCCGGGCGGTGTTCGAGGAGCGCCCGATCATCGTTCGGCACACCGCGACGATCGAGGGATACGTGGCGGGTACGGCCCTGGAACGCGCGCTCCTCCCCCTCATCCGCGAGGAACACGATCGGGACGACGCGGAATATCACTACGTCGACCGACGCCCGCTCGACGACGACATCTACGATATCGACGCCGCGACGGACGACGTGACTGACATGCTCGAGGCGGCCGACCGACACGACGAGAAACGACCGCTTTACGTCCTCGTCGACGCCGGGTCCTCGCGGGAATCGGTCGATGGGATCGAATTCCTCTCGATATACGACGCGTCCACGGTTGTGGTGGATGGCGGATACGCGGATGCGGCCGCAGCGGACACCGCCGACGTGCTGGTTAGCCCGACCGCTTCCGGGGGAAAACCCGTCCCGACCGGGACGATCGGGGTCCACCTGGCGGCCCTGGTCAACGACGAGGTCAGAGACGATCTCAGGCACCTCCCGGCGACGAACTACTGGCACGACGTTCCGGATGCGTACCTCGACCTGGCCGAAGCGGCCGGGTACGATCGAGCGGCGCTTTTCGACATCCGGAACGCCGTGGCGCTCGAGGCCTTCTACCAGTCCTACGAGGACAAGCGCGAACTCATCGCCGACCTCTTCTGGGACGACCGGAACAGGTCCCTCTCGGCCCCGATTAGCGAGCAGTTCGAGGAGAAACTCGAAACCGAAATCGAGACAGCCCGGTCACACCTCGAACGTCGGGACGAGAGCGGTGTGGCGATCACCGTCCTCGACGTCGAGGAGTACACCCACCAGTACGATTTCCCCCCGACGACGCTGCTCATCGACGAACTCCATCGCCGCCTGACGGACGGCGAGGACGAACCAACGGTCACGATCGGTCTCAAACGCGACGAACTCCGCCTCCAGAGCACCACGTCCCTCGACGTCCGGGCAATCGGCGACGCGGTTGCGAACCGCCTTCCGGACGCCGGAGTCACGACCCGCGGCGGGAGAGATGGCCGGATCGAGTTCCTCGCCGGGGAACGCGAGGCGGTCCTCGAAGCCGGCATTGACGAGGTCGCGACCTGGCTCGGGTAGCCGGGGCTGTCCGGACAGTACTAGTAGTAGCTGTATGGACCAGCAGTGGTCCGAACCCTCGAGTATATCAATAGTTTCCCGACCCCTTGAGGAGATCAATAACTTCTCCTCCCCTGGATTTAAACAGAATCTCGAACCGTCTGACCGCCCGGTTCGATCCTAATATGGAAACCCCGACCGTCAGATATCCTCCGGACTCGCCAGGTTGGTGTGACGGAACTCCGGGTGGCCCGGGTAGCCGGCCGATACCCTTTTCCACGAGACCGGCAGAGACACGTTCATGTCGGAGTCGGCGGAACGCGGGTTCGAGGCCGCCTGCGAGGAGGTGGTCGAACGCATCCTCGAGGGATCCGTCGGTCGAGACGACCTCGAGGAGGCGAAACTGACTGCCTGCGGCAGGTATTCGGCGGAGAAGGTCCCCACCAACTCGGAACTTCTCGATTACGCCCCGCAGGGCCGCCGGTCGGAAATCGAGTCCGTCCTGCAGCGGAAACCGGTCAGGACCGCCTCGGGGGTTACCCCCGTCGCGATAATGACGAGTCCGGAGCCCTGCCCTCACGGGAAGTGTCTCTACTGTCCCGGTGGCCCGGCCTCGGAGTTCTCCTCTGCGCAGAGTTATACCGGTCACGAACCGGCCGCGGCCCGCGCGGAACAGAACGACTACGATCCATACGGGCAGGTCACGCTGCGACTTGCCCAACTCCGCGAAATCGGACATCCGGTCGACAAAGTCGAACTCATTCTCATGGGCGGGACGCTCTCGGCCAGGAGTGCCGACTACCAGGCGTGGTTCGTGAAGCGTGCCGTCGAGGCGCTCAATGACTTCGATCCGGAGAACCCGGTCGAGCCCTCGGAGTCAGAGAGTTACGCACAGGCACCCGAGGAGTACGAGTTCACCTACCTCGAGGACGTCCTCGCGGAGAACGAGCATGGGGCCGTCAGGAACGTCGGGACGACGTTCGAGACGAAGCCCGACTGGTGCGGCCCGGAGCAGATCGACCGAATGCTTCGCCTCGGCGGGACCAAGGTCGAGGTCGGCGTACAGACCACCTTCGAGGCGATCAACCGTCGAATGCATCGCGGCCACGGTGTGCAGGCCTCCATCGACGCGAATCGGAGACTTCGGGACGCCGGCTTCAAAGTCGGGTTCCACATGATGCCGGGACAGCCGGGGATGTCGGAGGAAATGAGTCTCGAGGACTTCCGCCGGCTCTTCTCTGAGTCGAGATGGCGCCCCGACTACCTCAAGATCTATCCCACGCTCGTGGTCCGGGGCACACGGTTGTACGATATGTGGCGTCGGGACGAGTTCGAGCCGCTCACGAACGAACAGGCGGCTTCACTCGTGGCTTCTATCAAGGCGATGCTCCCGAAATACGTCCGACTCCAGCGCGTCCAGCGCGACATTCCGGCGGACTTCATCGACGCGGGGGTGTGGAAGTCGAATTTGCGACAACTCGCAAGGGAGCGCATGGAATCTGCAGGCGAGGAATGCGATTGCATCCGGTGTCGGGAAGTCGGGATGAACGACGACACCCCGGACTCGGTCGAACTGGACCGTATGACCTACGAGGCTGCCGGGGGGACCGAGCACTTCATCAGCGTCGAGGACCCGGAGCAGGACCTCCTGGTGGGCTTCCTCCGTCTCAGGTTCCCGAATCGACCGCACCGGCGGGAACTCGCGGACGCTGCGCTCGTCCGCGAACTCCACGTCTACGGGAGCGAAGTCGGCCTGTTTGCGGACGGGAACGAGGCCGTCTCGACCGGACTCGTCGAAGACGGCCAATCCTTCCAGCATCGGGGATACGGCAAACGCCTTCTGACGGAAGCCGAACGGATTGCGACCGACGCCGGGTTCGAGAAACTCGCTGTCATATCGGGCATCGGGGCCAGGGAGTACTACCGCGACCAACTCGGTTACCACCGCGATGGCCCGTACATGAGTACGTCGCTCTGAGCACCGAGGTGGGCCGATCCGACCGCAGGGCAAAAGAGCAGCCGTCTCGAATGCCGGGGCATGGATCCGAAGCGGGCGGTGACGAGTTTCGACCTCGTTTCTCTCACGGGCGAACTCGGTGCCTACACCGGGGCGACGGTCGATAAGGCCTATCTCTACGACGGCGACCTGATCAGGCTCAAGATGCGGGACTACGAGCGAGGACGGATCGAACTCCTGGTGCAGGTGGGAGAGACGAAGCGTGCCCACGTCACGCGACCGGACCGGGTGCCCGACGCCCCGGAGCGTCCACCGAACTTCGCCAAGATGCTCCGGAACCGGATCGCCGGCGCGGACCTCTCGGCTGTCCGACAGCACGGGTTCGACCGGATCCTCGAGTTCGAGTTCAGGCGGGCCGACGCGGACACGACGCTCGTCGCGGAACTGTTCGGGGAAGGAAACGTGGCAGTCCTCGACGCGACGGGATCGGTGATCGATTCCCTCTCCACCGTCCGCTTGCGGGAACGGACGGTCGCTCCCGGTGTGCAATACGGGTATCCCGGCGGGCAGGCGGATCCGAGAGACCTGGATTTCGAGGCGTTCGTTGCCCGGATGAACGACTCCGACACGGACGTCGTTCGGACACTGGCGACACAACTCAACCTCGGGGGCCTCTACGCGGAGGAACTCTGTACCAGGACCGGCGTCGAGAAGGCAACGTCGATCGAGGACGCAACGGAGGAGGAGTACCGTCGGCTGTTCGACGCGCTCTCTCGGCTGATCGACCGCCTGGAGTCCGGAAACATCGATCCGCGGGTGTATTACGAGGACGGGACCCGTGTCGACGTCACCCCGATCCCGCTCGAGGAATACGAGGGCCTCGAAAGCGAGCAATTCGACTCGTTCAACGCCGCCCTCGACGACTATTTCACGAACCGTGAGCGAGAGGACGAGACGCCTGGAAGCGCCGAACCGGATCGGCCCGACTTCGAGGGGGAGATCGCCGAACGAGAGCGCATCATCGCCCAGCAGGAGGCCGCAATCGAGGACTTCGAGGAAGCCGCAGCCGAGGAGCGAGCGAAGGCGGAAACGCTCTACGAGCGCTACGACCTCGTGGACGAGATCCTCACGACGATCCGGGAGGCCCGAGCGGCCGATCACTCCTGGGCGGACATCGAAGACCGCCTCGAGGAGGCTGCCGAGAACGGCATCGCCGCCGCCGAAACGGTGGCGGGAATCGATCCCTCCACGGGGACGGTCGATCTGGAACTCGACGGCGCCACTGTCACCCTCGACCCCTCGATGGGCGTCGAGAAGAACGCCGATCGCCTCTATAAACAGGCCAAGGAGATCGAATCAAAGCGAAAGGGTGCGGAGGAGGCACTCGAGGAGACACGGAAGGAACTCGCGGCGATCAACGAACGACGCGAGTCCTGGGAGGCGGGAGCGGGCGAGGACGGGGACGAAACCCGGATCGAGGACGAATCGGAGACCGACTGGCTCTCACGCCAGTCCATTCCCGTCCGCCGGACAGAACCGTGGCACGACCGGTTCAGATGGTTCCGGACCAGCGACGGGTTCCTGGTGCTTGGCGGGAGAAACGCCGATCAGAACGAAGAACTCGTCTCGAAGTACATGGAAGGCGGCGACAAATTCTTCCACACCCAGGCCCACGGCGGTCCGGTCACGGTTCTCAAGTCCACCGAGCCGAGCGAACCCGCCCGCGACGTGGACGTTCCGGATCGGAGCCTGAACGAAGCCGCTCGGTTCGCGGTCACGTACTCGACGGTGTGGAAGGACGGCCGGGGAAGCGGCGACGTCTACATGGTGAGGCCCGACCAGGTGTCGAAAACCCCGGAGAGCGGCGAATACCTCGAGAAGGGTGGATTCGCGATCCGTGGCGACCGGACGTACTTCCGTGATACGCCGGTGGGCTGTGCCATCGGCATCACTTGCGAACCGGAGACGCGGGTCATCGGTGGCCCGCCGGAACCGATCGAGGAGCGCGCCGCGACGAGCGTCCGGATCGAACCCGGCCGCTACGCCCAGGGAGACGCCGCCAAGCGCATCTACCGGACGTTCAGGGAACGATTCGCCGATACGAGTTTTGTCAGAAAAGTCGCGAGCCCGGACGAGATCCAGAAGTTCATGCCGCCGGGCGGAAGTCGGATGATCGACTGAGATCCCGATTCCGTTCCCTTCTCCTCGTCGTCGAACCCGTTCCCGGTGGGAATAGCGGGGATGTGACGGCTCCAATCAAAACGGTGCCCCCGGGTCCAATACGAATTTCGCGGGACTGCGATTCGTATCACGCTCTGGTATGAGGCGGGTATCGGCACCGCCGCACGAAGCCCGGGTCCCTCGAATCGACGTTCCCACTACCCACCGCACTACCCCGCTTCACTACTAGTGCGGATTCTCCCCGTCATTCGACTGGGATTCGGATCCATCCATCCGTTTCTGTCCCGGAGCCCCGTCTCTGTGGGTCGGACGTTCGTGACCGAATCCGTTCTATCCGCTCCTCCATCGACGGATGCGTCGAGAGCAGCCGACCGAGTCCCTCTGACTCCTTTTCCTCTCCCTGGATGAGAATGGGTGAGAGAAATCCCCGGGAGGTGGTACTCGCCCGCTGGATCCGCTCGAACGCCCTGGCGAGTGACAGGGGATCGGAAAGCACCTCGGTGGCACGGTCGTCGGCAGCGAATTCACGCCGCCTGGAATACGAACGGAGTGCCAGGGTTATAACGAAGAGGAGTCCGGAGACGGCAACGGTAATCCACGACCGGAGCCTGCCATCCTGTCCAGCACCGAACCGCGACGGCCGACCGGTCGCCCAGGCGACGGCCCGGGAGACCCCCGTTACCAGGAGCACAATCGGCAACAGGAGGAGCAAAAGGAGACTCACGAGCGTCTGGGCCGTGGCAACCGCCATCGTCCGAACGAGGCCGTCGTAACTTTCGAGGTGCGCGAGTTCGTGTGCCAGGATTCCTTCGAGTTCGTCGAGCGAGAGGAGTCGGATGAGCTCCCCGTCGAGCAGTATGACCCCGGATCGCGCACTTCCAATCGACAGCGCGTTCGGTTCCCCGAGCGAGGCCACCCGAAGGTCGGGCCGCTCCACGTCCATTGCATCGATCAGGCGGTCGAGCCGTCGGTGGAGTTCCGGGGCCCGGTCACGGGGAAGCGGCGTCGCCTGGAGATTCGAGAGGACTCCAGCGATTCCCACACGATAGTTACCGTATCCGATGACCAGGGTCGCGATCGCGAGTCCCAGGACGAGCGTGCCCAGATCGATTCGGCCCAACCACAACTCAACGAACTGGAAGACGACGAAGGCTCCCGCGACGTACACAAGCAGGACGGAGAGGCCGATAACGAGGAACAGAACCCGCTGGAAGACACCCCGCATACCCCGGTATTCGTGATGCGAGAGAAAGACGCTTGTGCACTGGGCGACCCGTGGAAATACCCCGTAGACTTGCGCCGTGAAGGGGGGGGAGCTGGCGGAGGACAGTGGCACTAGCGAATCGGTTCGGGCGACGTCCGGCACCGATCAACCGAGCCGGCCGGACGGGCAAACGGTCAGAC
>JBDGTL010000110.1:0-8471 GCA_042216905.1 Halodesulfurarchaeum sp. | reverse complement strand
TTTGCGTCGTTGCGTCGGCGCTTCGACGACACGATCCGAGCGAGAACCTGGTTCGGTCAGTTCCGCGAAATCGTGCTCAAAGCTGCCGTGAAAAATATCGAAGTCGCCATCAAGGTCTGAAACTCGTAAATTCAAGCCTCTAAAGGCGCCCATAATCTGTGTTGGGACGCTCGAACACGTTGCGCAATCGTGATTCGCCAGTTTCGATACGACTCCTCTATGTCGTGCAATCGAGGACGCAGTCGACGCGAGAATATTGGTATTGAAATTTATGGTTCTAACCTCGAAAAATTTAACGATTATAAAATCCAGGGGAAAGTTTCATGGTCGTACACATGGCATGACAACGCACAGTATGGCGAGCAAACTCGACGGTAAGACGGCGGTAGTAACGGGGTCGAGCAGCGGAATCGGCGAAGCGATCGCGCACGCATACGCTGCCGAGGGTGCGAACGTCGTGACGAATTCGCGGGTCAAAGAACGGGCGGAGGCGACTGCCGAAGCCATCCGTGACGACGGTGGCACGGCCATCGGTGTTGAGGCCGACGTGAGCACGAAATCCGGAGCGAACGCGCTCGTTGACCGGGCCGTCGATGAGTTCGGTGGCCTCGACGTCATGGTGAACAATGCCGGCGTCAGCCACATCGAATCGATCCTGGACATGCCCGAGGACGAGTGGCGTCAGGTAATCGACACCAACCTCACGGGCGTGTTCTTCGGTGCGCAGGCGGCGGGTCAGGCGATGGTCGACGGTGGAGACGGCGGACAGATCATCAACATCTCGAGCATATTCGGCAGCGTCGGCGTCCAGGGACGGGGGCCGTACAATGCATCTAAAGGCGGGGTGAACAACCTTACGCGGACGCTCGCGGTCGAACTCGCCGAACACGACGTACACGTCAACGCCCTCGCCCCCGGTTTCATTAAAACGGCACTCGACGAGCAAACCCGGGAGGACGACGAGGACGAGCGCGAAGTGTGGCCCCGATACGGATACGAGGATCGGGACATCGAAAACCGGACCCCGCTGGGACGATTCGGGACTCTCGAAGAGATGGGTAACGTCGCCGTCTTTTTGGCTGAGGGCGACCACTACATGAATGGTGAAGTCGTTCACGCCGACGGGGGTTGGCTCGCGTTTGGCTGGGGCAGCAAGGGTCGGTAATCCGAACCCTCCGCGTACTCTCTCATTCCCGTTCGGATCGTCGCAGAAAGTACGCCGCCCCTGGATCGGTACGACCGCGGTCAGTCCTCGAGCAAGGCGTCGTCTCCGTACTCCGAGCGAAGCGTCTGGAGGTAGTCGTTCTGTCGTTGCACGTCTATCGGTGGGGTTTCGTACGCGTACTCGAACATCTCGTTCGGATCCGCCACCGTTGCTTCGGCGGCATCGACGGCCGCTTCCACGGTTGCTTCGACGTCTGATTCGATTTCCTCGATGCGGTCATCGTCTATGCGGCCGGTCTCTTGAAGGAAGGTCTCGAAGCGCCCAACCGGGTCCCGTTTCTCCCACCGTTCTTTGGCCTCATCTGAACGGTAGTTCGAGGGATCGTCCGCCGTGTTGTGTGCGGCGACCCGATACAGGACCGCTTCGATCAACGACGGCCGTGGTTCGTCGCCATCCGGCGTCCTGGCTTGTTCGGCCGCCCGCTTCGTCACGCTGTACACCGCGAGGGGGTCAGTCCCGTCGACACGTATCCCGTCGAACCCGTACGCGTTCGCCTTCTGCGCAAACGTCTCACTCGCCGTTTGCCTGTTCGACGGCGTCGATATCGCCCACTGGTTGTTGAGACAGAAGAACAGGTTTGGCGTATCGAAGACGCCCGCGAAGTTGAGGGCCTCGTGGAAGTCGCCCTCGGACGTCGCCCCGTCACCGAAGTAGGTGGTGACCACGGCGTCGTCGGAATCGGTGAGGGTAGAGCCCCATGCGACGCCCACCCCGTGGAGAAGGTGACTTCCGACGACGATGCTGATCGGGAGTACTGGGACGTCCTCGGGAATCTTGTTCCCGTCTTCGTGGCCCATATAGTACTGGTAGATGTTCTCGGGAGGAACGCCGTGGGCGATCGTGGCGAGGTGGTCCCGGTAGTATGGTGCGATCCAGTCGCCATCGTCCATCGCGAACTCGCTCCCGACGAGGGCTGCCTCGTGACCCGTAAGCGTCGAGAACGTTCCCATCCGGCCCTGTCGCTGGAGGCTCACGCCCTTCTCGTCGAATCGACGACCGAAGCGCATCCAGTGGTACATCTCCACCAGTTGCTCATCGGAGAGGTCCGGGATTTCGGCACCGGCGTGCACGGCCCCTTCGTCGTCCAAGATTCGCTCACCGAACTCACCACTGACGGTCTGTCCAGTCATCGACTACCACTCCGGCCGGCGGGTCTCGTTAACCTTCGACCGCATCGACGAGATGGCTTCGATCCGCTCTTCGGCCATCCGATCGGCAATGACGTTCGTCGGTGTATCCTCCGCTTCCGCGCGCTCGGCGACCGTCACCACGCGGTCGTAGATCCGGTCGATCATCGCACGTGCGCGGTCGTGTTTGTATCCCCCTTTTCGGAGGAGGTCGGTGTCGTCGATGGTTCGACCGGAATTCGCCAGGTAGTCGGGCACGTAGAGGATGTCTCGATCGTGGAGCATCTGGCCGTGCTTCTCCGGATCGTCTAGCTGGTTGTTGGCGGCCCCGCTCACGATGTCACACTGGAGGTTCGGGATCGTCTCGTCGTTGAGGATGAAGCCGAGGGCGGAGGGCGCGAATATGTCGCACTCCGTTTCGTACACGTCATCGGGGGACACGGTTCCGACGCCGTATTCGTCGACGAAGTGATCGACGCGCTCTTGGTCGACGTCCGAGATGGTGACCTGCGTTCCCCGTTCGACGAGGTAGTTGACGAGACTCGCCCCCATGTCACCGACCCCTTGGACCACCACGTGAAGGTCCTCGAGGGATTTATTCTCGTAGACGACGTCGGCCGCCGCTTCCATCGAACGCACGACGCCGAGTCCTCCACCGTGGTATCCCTCGGGGTGGTCGAATTGTTCTGGAAGACCGATGACGTAATCGGTCTCCTGGTTGATCCACCGCAAGGCCTGTTCGTCGGTACCGACATCGCCGCCGGTTACGAAGCGGCCATTGAAACTGTCGACCATGCGGCCGTACGCACGGTACAGTTCCTCGGAGTATAGGTCCTCGTCCTCGACCCAGATGACGGCCTTTGCACCGCCCATGTTGATTCCGGAGATGGCGTACTTGTACGTCATCGCCTCCGAGAGACGGAGGACGTCCCGAACGGCTTCTTCCTCCGATTCGAACGCGTACCGTCGCGTTCCACCGGCCGCGGGACCGAGCGTCGTGTCGTGAATCCCGATGATACCACGGAGCCCGGATTCCTCATCTCTGAAGAACTTGACTTCGTTGTGGTCGAATTGATCCATCCTGTCAATCATGTGCATCGGGTTTTCATTGGAAGTACCCCACCAAAGTATTTTCCCCTAGTTAACGGATACTCTGAGATACATTATTTCTGTAAAATCACATGCGGGTGAGCCGCACTCATGTTTCATGTTAATGGAAACAATTATTAACTATTGTTTGCTTGGTATCTGTGTATGCCAGGTGGCATGTCAACATTGGACTGGTTCGGGGTGATTGCACCGTGGTTCCTGTACGTGATCGCGTTGATCGTATACTACGTATGGGAAGGGCGTCGCGAGGATCATTTGCGCCAGCAATACAAGGAGGAGATCGAGAATGCCTGAGGCGATCGCGGGCGCTGCGGGCCCATGGGTCCTGGGAACGTTCGCGTTGTACCTCGTCGTTCTCATCGTCATCGGGGTGTGGTCGTCATCACTCCTTGAAACGGTCGGTGACTTCGTGATCGGTGGCCGCCGCGTCGGACCAGTCGTGACAGGGTTCTCGGAGCGTGCGTCCGAGATGAGTGGCTGGCTCACGCTCGGCGTCCCGGCCAACGCGTTCACGACGGGTATCATGGCGTTCATGAACGCCGCCGTCATTCCGTTCGACCTGGGGTCGTGGGCGTTCTTGGCGAAACGGCTCCGTAAGTACTCCGAGATCGTCAAGGCTGTTACGCTCCCAACATTCTTCGAAACGCGCCTGCAAGACGATTCCGGGTGGGTGAAAGCCGTTTCGTCACTCGTCCTCATCATCTTCGAGGGCGGGTATGTCGGCGCTCAAATCGTGGCTGCCGGGACGTTGCTCCGCGTACTGACCGGGGTAGATATGTGGGTCGGTATCATCGCTGGAGGTATCATCGTCGTCGGCTACACGATGCTCGGCGGCTACTTCGCCGTCGCCTGGACGGACTACTTCCAGGGCGCGATAATCCTCGTCGGGTTCATCATCCTCCCGATCATCGCATTCCTCAACTTTGGGCTGCCGTTCAACGACTTGGCCACAGTGGACGGCGGCGCCACGATGTCGAGTATCACCGCCGGTATGACGGGCTGGGCGGCCGTCTTTGGGATCATCTCGTACGTCGCCATCGGGCTGGGCTGGCCAGGCAACCCACACATCATGGTTCGATTCATGGGTATCGACCGAGTGAAGAACATTCGGAAGGCGGCCGCAGTTGCCCAGCTGTTCATGTTCGCCGCGTACGCCGGCGCAGTCATGATCGGCCTGTACGCGATCACGCAATTGGGTAGCGCGGTCGCAAAGCCCGACAATGCGATGCCGATGCTGACCCTTGAGTTGTTGCCGGGAGCCCTCGCCGGTATCATTCTTGCCGCGGCGCTCGCCGCGATGATGTCGAGCGCCGACTCGCAGCTGTTGGTTGCCACGAGTGCCGTCGTCGAGGACATTTATCACGGGTTCCTCAACAAGCAGGCGACGAATGACCAACTCGTCCGGTACTCCCGGTACGTCACGTTGCTGCTCGGGCTCGCGTCGATTGCGTTCGCTTATTTCGCCCGTTCGACGCCGATCTACACGCTCGTGCTGGACTACGCCTGGGGTGGTCTCGGGGCCTCCCTCGGACCTATGCTGATCGCGACGCTCTGGTGGAAACGGCTGACGGCGAAAGGAGCCATCGCGAGTATGGTCACGGGCACGGTCACGATGATCCTCTGGACCCAGTGGTCGACCATCCTAGGCCAGGCGACCATCGACAACATGGGTCCGTTCTTGAACGGCCTGTTCACTGTCTACGGCCTGTTCCCGGCGTTCGTCATCTCCGCACTCGTGATGATCGTCGTGTCGTATCTGACGGAACCGCCAGACCAGTCCGACGTCGACGACCACTTCGAGGTCATGCGCAAGCCCCTCTCTGCGGTCATCGACGAGGAGGGCGAATCCGGTGACACGCCGGGGTACATCGCAGATGGTGGTGTCCCCCAACCGAAGACCGTCACCGAGATGGACAATATGCGCACCCACGTGACGGACAGCGACTACTGGAAACGGTGACCGACATGGGCACACCAGTCGTCGATGGGAACACCGACGAACGGGTTCGGTCGTCGTCGGAGCTCCAGATTATCGAGCCGGCGATCGCACGGGACGAGGTTGCGTCGACGGGTCGGGTGGGCGCCATCGCTTACCCATACCTCGTCTACGAGGCGGTCGCCACGATGGAGCGGCCGTACCTCGACGCGCGGACGCGAGAATACGTTGTCTCACTCGATCGTTCACGGCGGCTGCCGCTCCGCGCCGATCAACTTCCGGACACCGAGACGAGGACCGTCGACGACGTGCTGGTGTTGCCGTCAGAGGTAACACCGGCACAGGCGGCGGAGATGGCTCGAAAGGCTGTCTTCACCTGGACGCTGCGAAAGTACTCGTTGAACGAAGCCCCGGACATTTCGCTTTCGGAGCCGGTCGACGTGTACAAGGTGTTCTGGCTCGTCGAGAGACCGGACGGTGACGTGATCGTCGATAGCGTTCGCGGAGAGGAGCGACCGCTCGAGGAGTAGGTCGCAGACACCGGGGCTCCCCTCAGTTCGGTCTCAGATATCCATCGAGCGGTTTGTATTCATCTTCTTCGTCTACGTGAAACGGGACGTCCCGCGCCCGGCCAGTCGTTCGTCTATGCCAGTGACTCCTTCATCGCCCCGACGAACTGGGCGACCATCGCCGAAGCGACGAGGGTCGTCTGGCGGTCAAACGTCTCGAGTGGGGGTGCTACCTCCATGATGTCCATCCCCCGTGTCAACTCGTGGCCACCGATCTGGTAGATGAGTTCGAGAACTTGGAAGGTCCGCAGGCCACCCGGACTCGGGACGGCGGTTGCGAGCGCATCGCCCGGATCGAGGGCGTCGATGTCGACGGACAGGTAGACCGCCTCGGTCCCGTCCGTGGCGACGTCGAGAGCGCGTTCGATGGCGTCGTCGATATCGCCGAAGTGGATGTCCCGGGCGGTGATGATCTCACCGCCGTTGTCGCGAACCCAGTCCACGTAGCCCTTGGAGTTGTGCCACCCCGAGAGCCCTAGCTCGACGAAATTCTCGTGGGACACCTTTCCACTGTCGTCCTCGAGCAGTCGGCGAAATGGAGTTCCGTTCGACAGTTCCCCACCGTATGAGTGGCGGACGTCGTGATGCGCGTCGATGTTGATTACCCCGACGTCTCCGTCGGTGACGTTCAACAGGCCTTTTGCGGCCGGGTAGGTGATGGAGTGGTCACCGCCGAGGACCACCGGCGCAACGCCCGTTTTGAAGAGTTCTGTCGTCACGATTTCTATCTGTTCGTGAGCGTCCTCGACTCCGGTCTGGGTGAGCGTGACGTTTCCGAAGTCGACGACGTCGATACTGTCAGAATAATCGATATCGAGTTCCGGATTGTAGGCCGTCCAGTATGGCATCTTATCGCGAATTCCGTTGGGCCCCTCCCGTGAACCCCGGGCTCCGGCTACCGCTGCGGTATCAAATGGCACACCGAGGATGCCGACGTCTGCGGTGTCTGCGTCGGGATATCGCTGAACGATTTCTCCAAAGTTCGTTTCGTAGGGGTCGTCGACGGGGACGTTGTAGCCGTTGTAGGGGGACAATAACGCCGTCGCGTCCTCCGAGAGCGAAATTCGATTTGTGCTCCTTACCATGGTACACGTAGCCATTGAATAGTTTAATAATGTTCTGATCTACTCTCTTCTCGGACAACGATGCTATCAGGATGACCCCTGGCCGGACTTTGCTGGCTGGTTCAGAGAGTGACGTCAGTTCCGACGTCGTCTGCTCGCGCTCGCTCGAAGACGTAGTTTGCTGTCACCGCGTCCATCACCGCAGAGCCGACACTTTCGACGACGATGATGTCGGTCCCGTCAGACCGGCCCGATTTGCCCGCGAGGGCATCGGAAAACGGAACGAGATCTGTGACCTCCTGTCCGGCCCCAGTGACGTCTCCGATCGTCGCCACCTCTGTTGGAACGTCTGCATACACGACGTTCGCTCGCTCGAACGTCGTGGAACCGATCTCCTGCATTTCCGGGGTGTACGCACCGATCCCCACCACGACCGTGCCGGGAGTCAATGCCTCACCATCGAAGACCGGTTCGGGGCTCGTCGTCGCCGTGACGAGGATGTCGACGTCACTCGCAGCCGCATCGGCACGGTCGACCGCCTCGATGGGAGCGTCGATGTCGCCCTCGAGTTCGTCGATTCCCTCGGCGAGGACGGACTCGTCGATGTCGAACCAGTGGATGCGGTCGATTTCCGTCGCCGCGGCGATCGCCCGGAGTTGCCACCTTGCCTGCGTCCCTGCTCCAATGACGCCGACGGTGACCGGTCCCTCGGTGAACGTCCTCGCCGTCAGCCCGCCGATAGACCCGGTTCGGGCACTCGTGATGAAGGTTCCGTCCATGTACGCGACCGGAAGCCCAGTGGATGCGTCGTTGACCGTTATCTGTGCATTGACCGTGGACAGCCCCCTCGACGGGTTCCCATCGTGGACGCTGACGAGTTTCGTCGCGAAGTGTTCGGAGCCGTGGACGTACGCGGGCATCACCAGGGCCGTTCCCATCGGTGTATCGGGGTCCTCGGCGTCGAGCCCCTTGCCGACGGGATAGTGGGGGCGTTCGGGACGCTCGACGTCTCCCGCCCGTTGTTTTGCGAACGTCTCTTCGACCGCGTCGAGGACGTCCTCGAGGTCGATCAACGATCGAACCTCGTCACTCGACAGGATGCGAACCATACGTGGGACATCTGCGGTCCGACTCTTCCCAGTTTCGATATGTATCGGAATTTCTATGGGTGGCCTCCGACGAATCGACCCGTCGCCGGGCCGAACTATCGACGATCAAAAAGGCTTCCGAAGGTCTTTTGGGCATTGTTCAGATAAGGCTCAGAAACTAGAAAGGTAAGTTACTAGGAATATGAGGCGGATGATTTCAAGTGTCTTATGCCAGAAATCAGCCGCCTCAACGTCAGTAAGGACGCAATTCAGTTAGATTTTGTGGAACGGGAAGCCACGCCAAAAGAGATGATGGAGCTGGCGATCCACCTTCATCTCGGCGGTTTATCGC
>JBDGTL010000109.1:0-8642 GCA_042216905.1 Halodesulfurarchaeum sp. | reverse complement strand
CGTCGACGAAACGACGAAGAAATCGATTATCCTCGACCGGAGGGGGGTGGGATCGGATCGAAGAGGGCGCGTTCGTGAATCGCGGTCTCGCCTGTCAATTCCGGGTGAAACGACAGGCCGGTGACCGGGCCGTCCCGGACGGCGACGACGTCGTCGCCGTGGTGTGCGAGGACGGCGACCCCGTCGCCGACCTCGGCCACGACCGGCGCCCGGATGAAGACTGCGGGGACGGGTTTCTCGATACCGTCCAGTCGGAGCATCGTCTCGAAACTCTCCGTCTGGCGGCCGAAGGCGTTGCGTTCCACCGTTACGTCGATCACGGAGAGCGTCTCGATCCCTCCCTCGACAGTCTCGTGAGCGGCCACGATCAGTCCAGCACACGTCGCCAGCAGCGGCTTCCCCTCGGCCACGTGGTCGACGATCTCGTCGGCGATCCCCTCCTCGTGGAGCAGTCGGGAGATGGTCGTCGACTCCCCACCCGGCATCGCCAGTACGTCCATCGCCGGTACCTGGCCCGAGGTCCGGATCGGCGTGACGTCGACTGTTCGGTCCCGCCGGTTTGCCGCACGTTCGATCGCCCGGACGTGCTCTCCAACGTCGCCCTGGACCGCAACGACCCCTGCGCGAATCGCCATGCCCGAGCGTGCCTCCCTCAGACGCCCCGATCCTGCATCTTCTCGTCCTCGGGCAAGTCGACGTTGGCCTCGCCCTCCATCCCCTTGCCGATGCCACCGGCGATGTCCGCGAGGCGTTCCGGGTCGTCGTAGTTGTTCACGGCATCGACGATGGCTTGGCCCATGGCCTCCGGGTCCTCGGCACCGAAGATACCGCTGCCGACGAAGATGCCGTCACAGCCGTGATGCATCATGAGCGCCGCGTCGGCGGGCGTGGCGATGCCGCCCGCGGCGAAGTTGACGACCGGGAGGCGGCCGCGGTGTGCGGTCTCGTGTACCAGTTCGGCCGGTGCCTCGTGCTCGCGGGCCCACGATTCACGTTCCTCCGAGGACATCCCCTCGAGTCGTCGGATCGCCCCCTTGATATTGCGCTGGTGGTGAACCGCCTGGTTCACGTCGCCGGTCCCGGCCTCGCCCTTGGTCCGGATCATCGCGGACCCTTCGTTGATACGACGGAGTGCCTCGCCCAGGTCGCGAGCGCCATTGACGAAGGGTGCGGTGAAGGACTCCTTCTCGATGTGGTATCGATCGTCCGCGGGCGTCAGGACCTCGCTCTCGTCGATCATATCGACCCCGATGGCTTCCAGGATCTCGGCCTCCTTCGTGTGGCCGATCCGGGCTTTTCCCATCACCGGAATCGAGACCTCCTCGATTATCGCTTCGACGTCGGTGGGGTCTGCCATCCGCGCAACACCCCCTCGTTTCCGAATGTCGGCCGGGACGGCCTCGAGGGCCATCACCGCCACGGCGCCCACGTCTTCTGCGATCCGGGCCTGTTCCGGATTCACGACGTCCATGATGACGCCGCCTTTCTGCATTCGAGCGAAGCCCCGCTTCAGGAGATCGGTTCCCCGGCGCAGGTCGTCGAGATCCGTATCCTCTGGCATTGGATGACCGTCACATTCCCACGGCTTAATGGATGTCGGAGCGGGTCCGCACCCGAACGCGCCCGAATCGCGGATCGTAACGCCTACCGACGAGCGGCCCCGATCCAGGGACGACGGATGGTCGAAACGGTGCTTGAGCGAAACGGAATCAGGTCCCGGTATCTCGAAACCGACGGAGAGCGCGTCTTACACCTCGTACGCGGCGAGCAGGAGGCGGTACTCGCCCAGAACCTGACGGGCTACGCCATGGTGACCGTCCGGTCGGGACCCGAGGGGGAGGAACTCGAGCGATACTACGGGTTCGAGATGGCACTCGACCACGCGGCAGAGGTGTTGGGCGTGTCCGCCGGGGCAATTCCCGTCCCCGAGGAGGCGGCGGATATGGGGATGTGAGACGGAGCACAGCCCTGATTCCTCCGTTCGGACCACAGATAAAACAGGCCTTTAGTGAATGTCAAAAGTGAGTACCGCCCATTGCGGTATTGTGGTATTGTATTCCCATCAGAATTCCGCAGGGACATTCGGTCACTGACCGTGCCCACGCCAACACCCCACTCGGGTTTCCTGGTGGAATGAAAGGGCGAGGGCTTTCTGGTCGGTGTGATTTCAGCTGACGGACGGTAGTTTTCTCAATACCTGTCGATTGCGATTCTTTCGTCCGTCGGGCCGTCTTTCTCATATCTCACGGAACCGGGGTGTGCGGGGACGGTTCTGGAAGCGGTGGAACCGATTTCGGAGAGGACGGGGCCGATAGGGGGGGCGGGGAGATTGGTTTTCGGCCGAGACTGTATTCCCGGCCGTAGCATCTGCACATATTCCTGGCAGTTGCATCTGTACACATTTTCGGCCGTAGCATCTGCACATATTCCCGGCAGTTGCATCTGCAGAGCGCCGACGGGGGATAGAAAGTTTCATTTAATATTTGTCTATACGCGAGGGTATGGACCGGCGGGCGTTTCTCGGGGCGGCGGCGACGGTATCGACTGCGGGGTGTCTACGACTCCAGGCCTCGGAGCGGGAGAACAAAACGACGTCGACATCCCCGACGTCAGGGACGACCCGGGCTCCCGGCGGGGGGCAGTCAGACCTCGATGGCGAGACCACGACTGAGTCCGTGCTGGGAAGGGACGCCCTCGCGAAACAGTGGGAGGTTTCCTCGATACTCTGGGAGATACTGCCGCTCGACGGCCGGTTTTACTATACCGATTACGGGGAGTCGGGGCCGAAAATCGTCGGGCGCGATGCGGTCACAGGGAACCGGTCGTTCGAATCCGTTTCACTCGACGACCGGTTCCACAGTTACCTCGATTCCGGTTCATTCGCAGTCGACGCCGAGACGTTCTATCTGGGGACGCTGTCCGAAGACGACAACGACGGACCGCCACTTTTCGCCCGCCTGTACGCAATCGATCGGACCGACGGGTCGATCCGGTTCACGGTCGATACGCCGGACGACGGAAAACACAGCAGGATTCCACAGGTGGCCACCGTCCCGGACGGGCCCGTCGTCTTCGGCACCGATAGCGGCGGATCGGGCGACGAACAAGACCCGTTACTCGTCGCCGTCGACCCCGCCTCGGGGAAACGAGAGTGGTCGGTCGCACCGTCCGAAAGTGGATTCGTCATGGGGCTCGGGGTCGTCGACGGAACGATCTACGTTGCGAACAACCAGTCTATCGTCGAGATCGACCCCACACGCGGAAAACGCCTCGGGACCATCGACCTCGGCAGTTTCTTCGGGTTTACCATCCAGGACGACCTCCTCGTGACGACCGGAGAGACTATCAGGGCGTACGACACGGCCCGTGACACGGTAGCGTGGTCAGTGTCGACGCCGGGCGGGGGTGACGTTCGCGTCCCGGTGACGATATCGGGAGAGACGGTCTATGCAGCGACCGAAACCGGATACGTTCTATCGATCGATCTGGCCTCGGGAACCACCAACTGGACGACCCGGATTCGTGGTGGCCTCCGCTCGAACGCGTATTCACCCGCTGTCGGATCGTCGGTGCTCTGGGTGTCCGACGACACCGGACGGATTTCGGTCCTGATGGCCGATTCCGGGACCGAGGCGTTTACACTGGAGTCCTCTATGAAGAATGATGATCACGCTCGCCCAGTGGAAATCATCGACGACGTGGTGCTGGTCGGCGGGTACCAGCCGATTGCGTACCGGGTTGCGGCGTCTCATAGCCATACTAATGGGTAGACGTACTCGTCCCGACCGGAAAGCCCTCGCGCCGCTCCAGTCGCTCGTCCGGCGGCGCCCTCGCTTCGCTCGGTTGCCGCCCGGCTCACGGCTCGCTTCCAACTCGCGGCTTCGCCGCTCGTTCATTCGGAGACTTCCTCCGGTCGTCTCCCGCTCCCCGCTCGCTCGTCCGGCGGCGCCCTCGCTTCGCTCGGTTGCCGCCCGACTCGCCCGTTTATTCCGCCAGGGGTTCTGATTATTTTTGCGCGCAGTATAGTTCGTATTCTCATTACGAATTGTCTACAGTCGTATCATCCCCAGTGTGCCCGAGTACTGGTCTGGGCCAGGGCAAACTGAAAACCGTTTAGACCACCCGAATGAGGACAGCAACGTTCCAGCCGGTAACCACTATCCCGAATACGGACAGGCCGAGGGGAACGCCGACTGCGTACGATTTCGGAGAGAGCCGCCAAACGACGGCAACGAGACCGACTGTGAGTATCTTCAGCGGGACGATAATCCACACTCCGAACTGCTGGATGAGAGCGGCGGGGACGGGGCCTGCTTCGATCACGCTCCCCGGGTAAAGCCCGATGGCCGTGGTGATTAGATCGCCGAACCCGAAGAAGACGATAACGAGTACCCAGAGGTGCAGTTGAAATCTCGAGAGGAGCGCGATACTGCCGTCCCGGCCCGTATCAGGTGCCTCATCGGTGACGTCTCCACCGAGATTCGAGGCCAACCCGTCGAAGTCGGCCTCCCCCGGCGTGAACCCGTCCCGCCCGGAGTGGGTCGTGGTGTCGAAGCGCCTGCTATCCGGTGGCGGAATAGACCTGTACTGCTCGTCGGTTCCCCGGTCGGTCCTCGCCGCGCGAGTCCCCCACCGGCCAGCCTGTCGAGTTCCGGACTCTCCGGGTCGTCCGCTCTCCCCCATACCTACTCATTGCGGCCCTGGAGTGAAAGTTACTGCCTCCCTATAATTATCGCATTATTAATATATGATCGAATAGCGCTCGTGCCGACGCGATATCGTCCCCAGGATCTCCTTCGATATGTTTCGTCACGTCGGACCGGTTGTCTCCGTTTGTCGGAGCGTCGTCGGGACCCATCTGGTCCAGCCTGGAGGACTGCCGCATCGATTTGGGTGTCACTCACTCTGTCCGGGTTGTCTGCTGGTGGACGTGAGATACACGTTCACTCTCGGAAGAAACGACCGTTAGGACGGTACTTGGACGGGAGCCGTTCTCAGGTACTCGTGGGAACCAGACCAATGACGGACTTGACGTCGACCCAGTACCAACGGTCACGCAATCGGGAACGCTCCCTCACCTACTCGACGGGTCGCCACACGCCGCCGAGGTTCGATCTGGGGTAATCGTCGAACGTCCCGTTCCGGAAAATCGTCATGCGGCCACTTTCCTCACTGAGCGTAATTGTCGCCAGTACGTCCGGACGGATGGAGACTTCGATCGCACTGAGGTGCTTGGTTCCCATCCAGTCGGCGTAATTGACCCGCTCTTCGTCCTCGGCCTCATCACTGGGGCTCTTGATCCGAACCATCTGTCGTTGGACCGTCCCGTCGGCACTGATAATGACGGCCCCATCGCGATTGAACCCGACGAAACGGGCGGCTTCGACGAATCCATCGAGATCCCGGGTGACGATCCGAGCGATATCGACCGGCCAGCGATTCTCCCCCAGTGGATCCGCAAACCCGCCCGCGTGATCTCCGGTGACGATCACGAAGTAGAGACCCGGTCCCTGAACGAACTCTTCGTCCCACCGATCGAACCCGAGACTGACGCTCTCGACGCCGTAGGAAACGAAATCGACCAGTCGGTCCCTCGTGGTGTATTCGACCTGGAGGAGATCCCGTTCCACCATGGGTATAAATCACGTACCAGCCGTATAGCCTTTTGTGTGTCACTCGTCGGTCACTGTTTCGATATATCTACTGTACGAACGGACAGACGTATCCGCACCGACCAGAAAGCCCTCGCTTCGCTCGGTTGCCGCCCGGCTCACGGCTCGCTTCCAACTCGCGGCTTCGCCGCTCGTTCATTCGGAGACTCCCTCGCTGCGCTCGGTCGTCTCCCGCTCACCGTTCGCTCGTCCCCGGCGACTCGCTTCGTTTCGTCGCCGGGGACGAGCGGTCTTCGGTATGGTACTGGGTACGTGTCGGGGTTTGACCGGAAAACGGGACGCCATTCGAATCGTGCGAAACGTTGCTCGGAGGAACGAATTCGTCGTGTCTCGTTAGGGGGATGAGGAGTCGGGGAGGTAGTCTTCAGGATCGAGTCGCCGTTCGAGAAGTGACGTAAATCCCTGGCAGAAATTTTCGGATTTTCGCCTCCCACTAGCCGACGACGTGCTCGAGCCATTCTCTCGTTCGGGAGGATAGTGAAATCTGGATCGACAGGCTATCGTCTGGGATATCCGTCACTCGATCGTAACGCCGGAAAACTCGAATCGCGCTCCGCCAGCGTCGCCATCGGTGACGGATACCGACCAGCCATGCCCCTGTGCGATTTCACGCACGATCGGTAACCCGAATCCCTCTCCCTCACGTTCGGTACTGAACCCGGGTTCGAAAACGTCCTCACGATGTTCCTCGGGGATACCCGGCCCATCGTCCTCGAAAAACAGCGTCTCTTCACCACATCGCCCGACGCGGACGGTAACGGATTCGCCGCCGTGTTCGACAGCGTTTCGAATCAAATTCTCGAACAGGTGCCGCAATCGATCCGGATCACCCCGGAGAGTGCATTCTTCCTCGATCTGGAGGCGTGCGGATTTTGTCTCTGTCATCTCCCAGGACTGCTTTACAACCGAAGACAGGTCGACGGATCGGGTGTCGCCAATACGTGCTCCCTCGCGTGCCAGCCGAAGCGTTTCCTCGAGTATCTCCCCCATTCGATCCAGCGCCTGTATGAGCGAATCGACGTGGTCGGTGTCGCATTCCTGTGCGACGAGAGTGGCCCGACCCTGTGCAATATTGAGGGGGTTTCGTAGATCGTGCGAGACGAGACTGGCGAATTCGTCGAGTCGTTCGTTCGTTTCCTGGAGTTCCTGCTCGTGCCGTTTGCGGTCGGTGATATCGCGCATCGCCGCGACGTTTCCTTTGATATCGTCCTCGTCATCTCGAAGCGGAAAATATCGGATATCGAGGGTTCGGTCGTCGCCCTCTGCGTTCGTCCTGGTCATTTCGTACCTGATGGACTCCCCCTCGTGGACGCGATCGACGTAGGGTTTGATTTCCTCATGCCAGTCCTCGCCATGTACCTCTTCCTGGGTGACGGTGGAGATATCCCGGTCCATGGGGATGCCGTGAAATTCGCGGTATGCCCGGTTGGCGAAGAGATACTGATAGTCGGTATCGAGTGCATCCAGCATCGTCGGCGACGATTCGACGGCCTGCCTGTATCGATTGAGGCGTCGTTCGGCATCTTTCCGTTCGGTGATATCGGATCCCGATCCGAGCAAGCCGGTGATATCTCCCGAGTCGTCATATATCAGGGAATTGTGCCATTTGACGATGCGAACGTCCCCTGATTTCGACACGACTCGATTTTCGTGGACGTCGACGTCTCCGGATTCTGCGCTTTGCACCCGATCAAAAATATCCCTCAGGGTGAGATCGGTATCTTCCGGAACGACGGTCGAAAACCACTCCTCACCGATTAATTCTTCACGGTCATACCCGAGCACGTCACAGGCACGGTCGTTGATCCGTCGTATCCGACCGTCCGTATCGAGGACGATCATCATCGTGGCTGCTGTTTTGAAGCATTGATCGGGAAGATCCTGGCCCATATTCCTGTAGGAGTACCAACGCAATTAGTTAAATGTCCTACTCATTGGACGGAAACCCCGCCGAGTTCAACCCACGGGACGGACCAAATATGTAGCGACGTGGCGCTGCAAGCGGCTCAGACCCACATTCCTCATTATGCTACCCGCGTAGAGACACATCTACCGCGATTTCCCCAGGTGCTTTCACGGGATCCGACAAACCCGGGATATCAATTAGATAGTTCGGATAGAATACGAATTGAACGGGAAGCGATAGTGCGAAACGGTCGTTGCGCGGCAAAATTTCGTCATTCCTGACCGGTACCGATTCACCGATGCACAGCCTGCGTGGATAACCAAATCGGAGGTTTCCTCGGTATACCTGCTCCTCAGTTTCGGTCAATCGACCCTCAGGTGCCTGGCCGTCTGGCAGATGTCGCCATACAGCGAGGAATCATGTACCCGGACTGGACAGGTTTTCAAAATCGCTATACAGCGTCGAGGTGAGTTCGTCGAACCCAGGTTCCTGGCTGTCATCATGGCTTTTTATTACGCCACGCCACAGCCAAAAATTACAAAACGGCGAAGCCGTGTGAGCGTCCTGACGGAGTTCCAGGCGAGCCGAAGGCGAGCCTGGAGCACGTCAGGACCGACCGAAGTGAGCGTCCTGACGGAGTCCCCGCGAGCGGAGCGAGTGGGGGCACGTTTGGACGTCATTCGACCAGACGCAGGCGCGGTGCTGGCGCTTGCGTTGTGAGGTGGAGAGAATGACGTCCTGACGGAGTTCCTGGTGAGCTGAAGGCGAGCCTGGAGCACGTCAGGACCGACCGAAGTGAGCGTCCTGACGGAGATTTGAACTCGCCGAGACGTTCCGGGTCGCTCACTGCGTTCGCTTCCCGGGCTGCGACTCGTCTGCTCAAATCTCCGCGAGGAGTTTCACTTTCAGACGAAACTCCTCGCTTCGCTCGTCGTTTAGGTCTGAAAGGAAACGTCCTGACGGAGTTCCAGGCGAGCCGAAGGCGAGCCTGGGGCACGACAGGACCGAACGAAGTGAGCGTCCTGACGGAGATTTGAACTCGCCGAGACGTTCCGGGTCGCTCA
>JBDGTL010000041.1:0-8886 GCA_042216905.1 Halodesulfurarchaeum sp. | reverse complement strand
TCGCTGGGCCCGGTAACGGGACCATCGGGAACAGCGGACCCAGACAATATATACGAGTCTCCGACGGATAGTAGACGAGGGCCGCCTCGATGGAGAGCACCGACGATCGTTCGACGACACTCATCGACGGACGAACAATCGCTGCGGAATGGAGAGACGGACTGGAATCTGCCGTTACCGAACTCGAAGCCGCTGGTGTCTCTCCCACGCTCGCCACTGTCCTCGTGGCAGACGATCACGCGAGTGAGGAATACATGGACCTCAAACATCGAGAGGCCGAGGCGGTGGGCGTTCGGACCCGGGACGTTCGACTTCCGCCGGGCACATCTCCGGAAACCCTGGAATCGAGGGTGACGGAGTTGAACCGGGACCCGGATAGTCACGGGATTTTCATCCAGATGCCCCTCCCCGATGGAATCGACGTCCAGTCCCTCCGGAGTCGGATCGACCCCGTCAAGGACGTCGAGGGGCTCTCTCCGGAAAACCTGGGTCGTCTCGTCCGGGGGTCGCCGCGGTACCTCCCCCCGACCCCGGGAGCCATCGAGGTGCTCATGGGTGCATACGACATCGACCCGTCGGGATCACACGTCGTGATCGTGGGCCGAACGGATTTCGTGGGACGGCCCCTGGCGAACCTCCTCGTTTCCGACCGGGACCCGGGCAACGCAACAGTGACCGTGTGCCATACCCGGACGGGTGACCTCGAATCGAAAACCAGCGTCGCCGACGTCCTGATTTCGTCCGCTGGGGTTCTCGACCTCATCGATGGGACCATGGTGAAACCAGGTGTTACCGTGTTCGACGTCGGTGCCACTCGCGTGTCCACGGAGGACGGACACGAGTACCTCGGGGACGTCGATTTCGAGAGCGTGGCGCCGAAAGCGTCCGCGATCACGCCGTTCCCCGGCGGCGTTGGGCCCGTAACACGCGTATCGCTCCTCGCCAACACGATCGAGGCTGCCAGTACCCTTGCGTCCGTTCCCGTCGAGAAGTTCTTTACCGGGTAAGTCTGTGGATTCGGACTGGGTGAGTCAGTTAGTTCTGGACTTGACGAGTCAGTTAGTTCTGGCCTGGGTGAGACATATTTCTCTCAGCACCCCGACGAGAGAACCGATTTGAGCGGGCCGGGTCCGATTGTCTCCGGAGCGATCGCTGGATCACCGATCCTGGCTTCGCCTGCGTATCGATACGACGTTTACATCCGATCGCGGGGCGAGACGGGGAGAACCGTGGGGCGAGCCGTTAGACGTCGTCGAGTCGGTCGAGGGACGATTCCGCTCGCTTGAGGGCCTCGGTTCCTTCCTCCGCCCGGAGGAAATCGCCGATTCCCCGGGCTGCCTCCAGGAGCACCTCGGCGCTTTGGAGGTCGACAGCACCGTCCAGTGCCTCGATCCGGCGTGTGTGCGAATCGAGCCTGTCGAGTGGACCGCGGATTGCGTCCGGGGTGGGTTCGTCCTCAAACCACGTCCGAAGTTCGCCACGATAGGCGCGAACGGCCGTGGCCACGGCGAGACCGCGGGCCGGTTCGAGGTCCTCCGGGACCGCTTCTCCCTCCGGCCGCGACCCCGATGGCGCGCCGTCGAGCAACTGGAGGAAGTAATATTCGGTGTGTTCGCCGAGAGACTGTCGGCGTCGAATCGCCGAGGCCACGTGGCGGAGTTCCTCGGCCGCGACGTAGGTTTCGTCGAGCGGCTCGAGTTCGCCCCCCTTTATGAAGCCCCTGCTGTGGACGTAGGACCGGGCCGCCTCGTTCGCCGCCTCGGCGGCCTCGCGGAGGGAGCGATCCGCGGCGACCGTTTTCGCGTGGCTGAGGTCGAGGTCGACCGGTTGGTCGGTGTGCCGGAGGCGTTCCCCGCGGCCCACACTCCGGATGGACCCGCACTCTGGACACGCAACGCTCCCCGTTTCGAAATAGGAGAAGTGTGTCCCGCATTCACGGCACTCCCGTTTGCCCCTGACTTCCATGTCACGAACGTCGTCCTTTCCCGCCCAAAGGTCTCCCGGTGTCCTTCACGTTCGGTTTTCCCGCCAGGTCGATCCCGCAAACTCGATGTGGTCGCATTCCTCCACGCGACGCCCCCGGCCTCGCTCACTTATCCGGGGATATTCGAAATACGGAACGGAGTAATCATCCGAGATACGCAATAGATCATCGAAGTTCCCAAACATACTTCCTAAATACTGCCGTTCGGGAAGACGTTCGTCCAGTCCTCCGATCGGCACGCCGTCATGCTATTCTGGCGGTCGGCAATCGTTCCGGACGGCCTGCGGTACATTTAAGGGGGACCGGTTCGTTCGATCAGATGACGCTTCGCTTGGAGGGCCGAAGCGTCAGCGGGGACCAATTCAGGGCGGCAGCGGGGTCGTTTTTCGACCCCGCTTCCTTTTCACGACGTGGATAGACGACGCTATCGAGCACTTGCATTTGACTGTTCTCGGTCGCCACGACCTGCTTCACATACCTGAGCACACCCGCCGGTACTGCCTGCGAGGAGGACAGCCACCAGACTTCTTCGGCCCACCACCGGTGGCCATGTCCAATGTCAGTTCGTCCAGTAACCCGGTCCCACGATCCCGATACCGTGGCCGAATTTTCAACTTCACATCATACGGACCACCGGCAGTCTGGGGACGTTCAACCCATATACTTATACTGTCGTGTGAGTAAAACCTCACCAGGGTTAGACATATGCACGACTTGACAGGCTTCCAGCGGGACCTCCTCTACGTCGTGGCCGGACTTGAGGAGCCCCACGGTCTGGCGATCAAAGAGGAACTCGAGGAATACTACGAATCGGAGATCCATCACGGCCGTCTCTATCCAAACCTCGATACGCTGGTCGACAAGGGGCTCATCGACAAGGGCCAACGCGACCAGCGGACGAACTTCTATACGGTCACCCGACGGGGCCGGCGCGAAATCGAGGCCAGACGGGAGTGGGAAGCCCAGTACGTCGAATACGAGTAAGGCTCGGGAACCGCCGGGGTGGTTCCAACCGTACTATCAGCGGTGCGCCTCCACTTCTGTATATATCGCTCTTACCAACGATTTCTGAATCGGTTCGTTCCTTCGCCGGTCGGGTATTTCAAATCCGCCGGGTCCGATTCGGGAACACGGACGAGATCACCCGTTCGGACCCCTGAATATACCGGAGAGGAGCACCCTCTCCGTCTCACTCCATTAGTGAGATGCGGAGTCCGGGGTTTCTGGGGAATCGTCGCCCTTCGTTTTGCCCTATGAACTCGAACTCGGCCGTCGGTCCGGGTCACCCTCGGGCTCAGAGGATCGGGTTTCCCCGTCGTTCGGTGGAGTCTCGCCCGGTTTTGACTCCTCCGATTCCGGCTCTTCCGGTTCCGGGACGGTGTCGAGGTCGACCTCCTCCGCTTCGATAGGGACGCCCGCCATCAACTCCGGGAGGACGAGGCTCGTGAAGTGGACCAGGAGGACCAGTATCATCGGTCCCAGGAAAAGGCCGTACCAGCCGAACATGAGCGGCCCGAAGACGTACGCGATCATGAGCAATCCCAGGTGGAGACCGCGGCCGGAAACGTACGGGCGAAGGACCAGATCCGGGATCACGTCCACGACGACGAAGGAGACGATCACGAAGAGGATCGGGAACCACAGCGCAGCAGGTTGCGTGATCGCCTGATAGCCGAGGTACGCCGCCGCGGGGACGTAGACGAGTTTGATACCGACCACCGGGATCAGGCTGGCAATACCGGAAAGCAATCCCAGAAGCGTGGGATAGGGGAAAAACAGCCCCGCGGGAACGAGGAAACTCAACAGGCCATAGGAGACGGCGCCGATGATCCCAGTCAGGACCCCGTTGAGGAGGTTTCCGAAGAAAATGTGAGAGAAATCCTCGTCGACGCGGTGAGCGAAGGTCGTCACGATCCCCTTCTCGTCCCCGAACCTGGCGTAAAACCACTCCGCGAGTCGCTGATCGTCCCGGAGGAGGAAGAACGCGATGACGATCATGACGAACAGGTGCAACGCCGCGAATCCGAAGAACCCGAGGTATTTCGCCGCCTCCTCGATGGTTCGCCGAATGAGTTCGACACTGTTCGGTTGGCTGAGAAGCGTCGATGGGTCGAAGACGACACTCGAGATATCCACGTAGGGTTCGATGAGTTCTCGAATCCGTGTCGACACGATGCCCTGGCTGACGATGAACGCCTCCAGTTCCTGGATTCCGATGGCGATGGTGTAGGCAAGAAGCAACAGGGCGGGTAACGCGATGGCGAGAAGGGCAACCCCCGCAGCGAGACTCGGCGGACGGACGAACCGCTCGAGGCGGCGATAGAGCGGTCTCGTGGAATAGTAAATGAAAACCCCGAAAACGATCGTGCCGATGAATGAGTAAAGCGTGTACGAAAGGATGGCGCCGAGGACGATGGCGACGATCCACCACCCGGCCCGTCCACGGTCCATCTCCCACGGAGAGACCATACCGGACCCCTCGGGCGGCACGCCAAAAAGGTTCCCTGGCCAGGGCGGCGTTTTTCCGTTCAAGACGTCCGACTACCACACCACGATTATCCGGACCCGAATCAACGAGTTTGATCCAAACTGGGACCACCACTCCGATCCAAACCGGGAATACCACTCCGATCCAAACCGGGACCACCACGGAAATATTGCCTGCGGTCTCCCGGATAGGAAGTACTACGAACGGGATTTCGTTCGGCTATCGACCGAGATCCGTCAATCCGTAACTTTTCCCAATTTTCTCGATTTACTACTGTTTACAATTTCGATAAATTATAAATTTATTGTAATTATTAAATCACTAGAATTTTTAATTTGTTATATTTATTTTATTTTTTATTTTATTTATAGACATATTTACTATAGTTATTTATGGGCAAATTAGTTTTATTTTTGTAATAATATTTCTAATTATGTTTATTTACGGAATAATATTTACACTAATTCTGGACGTATACACATCCTCGTTTTGCATACCAGACCGCTCTTCGCCGGTCGGAAACTGGTCTCCCCACGTTCAAATCAACCCACGAAACATTGCATCACCGACGTGAAGGTGTTCCTTTGTCATCGATGTGACCGATTTGCCGCCGGGCACCGCTGTCTCCGAATACAGCGACTCTTACTATCAGAAATTTAACGAATGTCTTTAGTCCCGTCGGATCGGTGATATACGTATGGATCGAAACCGTGCGGAGCCAGCCGTCCACTCGTTTCCGGGTCCACTCTCGGAACGGTGGGTGGCTTACCACCACGAGCACGCGGCCCCGAGCACCTACGTGTACGACTTCGTCTGGGACCGGACCGCCGACGCGACGGGCCCCTTCGTGACCGACGTCGACGGGAACGTCTTCATGGACTTCGCGACCCACGTGGCCTCGGCACCCCTCGGGTACAACAACCCGAAACTCCTCGACCGCCTCGGGGAATTCGACCTGGTCGACCCGCTGAAAATCGCCGGCCAGGACTTCTACGTCGCCGGTGGACGGACGGACCCGGGCGAGGCGGACATACCCGGGCCGTCACGACTCATGGAACTGCTCGCGGAACGCTCGAGCCAGTACGGATTCGATCGGGTCTTTCTCTCCAACTCGGGCGCCGAGGCCGTGGAGAACGCGATCAAGATCGCCTACGACTACCGCGACGGGGCGAAGTGGGCGATCACCTTCGACGGCGCGTTCCACGGCCGCACGCTCGGCGCGCTCTCGCTCAATCGGTCGAAGTCCGTGCATCGGCGGAAGTACCCGGAAATTGCCGGCGTCCACGACGTGCCGTTCTGTCGCGATTCCTCCTGTACCGAGGAGACGTGCTCGTGTGGCTTCTTCCCGTCCGCCGGTGACCCCTCGGAGCTTCGGCGCCGCCTCGACCCGGCGACGGGTACCATCCACCCCGACGACGTCGCCTACATCATCCTCGAACCCATTCAGGGTGAGGGCGGGTATCACGTCCCCAGCGAGGAGTTTACGGGCGAACTCGCGAGCCTCGCGAGCGAGTACGACATCCCCGTGATCGCCGACGAAGTCCAGTCCGGGTTGGGGCGGACCGGCGAATTCTGGGCCGTCGATCACCAACCGATCGAACCGGACGTTATCGCGTCCGGGAAGGGCCTCCGGGTCGGGGCGACGATCTCGCGCTCCGAGGTCTTTCCCGAAGAACGGGCACGCCTCTCCTCGACCTGGGGCGGGGGTGACATTCTCTCGAGCGCCCTCGGGGTCTTCACGATCGAGGTCATCGAGGAAGAGAACCTCATGCGCAATGCCACAGAGCGGGGCCGACAGTTGCTCGACCGGCTCGAGGCCGACGTTCCCGACCACGTCGTGGACGTCCGCGGCCTCGGGTTGATGGGGGCGATCGAACTCCAGACCAGAGCGATGCGGGACGCGGCCATCGAGGCGTTGCTACAGCGGGGACTCATGACGCTCGGCTGCGGCACGAAGACCCTCCGGTTCCTCCCACCACTCGACGTCACCGAGCGCGAGATCGATCTCGCGGTCGATATCGTTCTCGACGCCCTCGACGATCCCGCCGTCCACGGCGGGGAAGCGACGATCGACGGTCCCGAGGACGTTCTCTAATTCGGGCCTGGCCCCGGAAATGACCCGCGAGTCCGCGTCGACGTATCGAACTCCGGGACTCAGAACTGGTATCTCCTGTCGTCCTCCTGGGTCGGGAAATCCATTCCGCCGGTCATCTCCTCGTAGGTCATCCCCGAGAGGTACTCGTCGTAGGTCACGTCGTACTCGTTCCTGAGGTGGAAATCCAGTTTGCCGGTGTCGACAGTGGACTGGAAGAGTACGTGGATTCCCCGCCGGAGTAGTTCACCGGGATCTTCTGGATCGAGAGCCGCGAGGAGCATGGCGAGTTCCGTCCTGGTTTCCGGATCGAGGTCCATCTCGACCTCCGAAAGCGAACTGTGGGCCGCTTCGACGTCCTCTCGAAGCGAATCGAGTGACATGCACGAGGGCAAGACGGGGATACCGAAACGGCTTTCGACTGCCGGTCGGGCGATGCGGGTGGAACTGAGTGAGACGATCCGGGATTCTACCGGATCGGCGGGAATGCGAGATACTCCACCAGTTCGGACGAAAATGCGGGATCGTAGATGCGATCGGAAGACGACCTCCCGAAGGGGGCGACTGCGAATCCAGCGCGAATCCGGCTACCAGGGTCGCGACCGCCACGACTACCTGTCGGGGTCCCGGAGACCCACTGTCGATGACCGACGTGGGAACTGTCCCGGAGGACCCCGGTGACGTTCGCTCGGCACTTCTCGATTGGTACGAGCGGGGCCATCGTGAATTCCCGTGGCGCGAGAGCGAGGACCCGTACGAAATCCTCGTCTCGGAGGTGATGAGCCAGCAGACCCAACTCGACCGGATCGTCGATCCGTGGAAGGAATTCCTCGACCGATGGCCGACCGTCGAATCCCTGGCACGCGCGGATCGCTCGTCCGTCGTCTCGTTCTGGTCCAATGCGTCCCTCGGCTACAACAATCGAGCGACGTACCTTCACGAGGCAGCGACGCTCGTCCTCGAGGAGTTCGATGGGGAGATTCCCTCCTCTCCGGAGCGCCTCCAGGAACTGCCAGGAGTCGGACCGTATACCGCAAATGCGGTCGCCTCGTTCGCATTTAATACTGGGGACGCGGTCGTGGATACGAACGTCGAGCGCGTCCTGTACCGCGCCTTCGACCTCGGGGACGATTCGGACCGATTCGAGGCGGTGGCCAGGGACCTCATGCCCGAGGGACAATCGCGGGTCTGGAACAACGCCATCATGGAACTCGGCGGTGTGGCGTGCCAGAAGACACCTCGATGTGACGCCGAATCCTGTCCGTGGCGTGAGTGGTGTCACGCGTACCGGACGGGGGACTTCACCGCACCAGACGTCCCGGAGCAGCCCGAGTTCGATGGCAGTCGCCGGCAGTTCCGCGGTCGTATCGTCAGCAGGTTGGCGGAGCGCGGTTCGATGCCCGTCGACGATCTGGGACACCGTATCAGCGTCGAGTACTCCGCAGACGGCCGATACGACCGGGAGTGGCTCTGCGGCCTGCTGGCTGATCTCGCAGGTGACGGCCTCGTCGAAGTCACGGAGGACGACGGGACGACGGTCGTGACCCTCCGGGAGTGATTAGCTGAATTCAGCAGCAAATACGAACATAGGTCGAGTCGAAGTGAGAGCGTTTACCACGTTCGGAACTCACGCTCTATACAATGTCAGTGACAATCGGTGGAGTCGTGGGCAGCCTGCGTGCGGACAGCGTCACTCGGATCGGGATCCAGGCATCCCTCGAGGCTGCATCGCGGGCAGGAGCGGACACCAGACGTCTCGACCTCGTGGATTTCGATCTTCCCGTTTTCGACGCCGACGCCCGGGACGCGGGCGACGCCGGTGCGTTCCGGAGCGAGATCAGAGCCGTCGACGCCGTCGTCCTCGGGACGCCGGTCTACCACGGCTCCTACTCGGCCCCGCTCAAGAACGCCCTCGATTACTGCGGGTTCGACGAGTTCGAGAACAAGACGGTCGGACTTCTCGGCGTTGCGGGCGGCGGGTTCCCGCTTCCGGCACTCGATCACCTCCGATCGGTCATGCGTGCCCTCGACGCGTGGGTCCTTCCGTTCCAGGCCGCCATCCCTGATTCCCACGACGCGGTCGAGAACGGCGCCATACAAGACGAGGACCTCGTCGAGCGACTTGAAACCCTCGGGCGGCGGATGGTTCAGTACGCGAACATCGAACCCGACCCGATTACGTTCGAAGGCGAGCACAACGTGGGGGCCACGTGACAATCGGGTAGTCGATCCCGGGCCGTTCATGGCGACGGATTCGGTCACGAATTTCGGGTGGGTTGAGTAAATTACGAGATATCTGATGCCCGAAATGACCAAGGAAGG
>JBDGTL010000053.1:3311-9063 GCA_042216905.1 Halodesulfurarchaeum sp. | reverse complement strand
CCGGCAGGTCCTGGTGGTCTCCGCCCCCCCCCCTCTCAGGCGCCTTGATGTCCCCTGGAGGTGTCCTGGAGGTACCCTGGAGGTGCCCTGGAGGTACCCTGGAGGTGCCCTGGAGGTACCCTGGAGGTGCCCTGGAGGCGCCCCGAAGGTGCCCGGGAAAACCGTTCATGGAGAACTGGGACGGTCAGTCGATCGTCTCCGCGGGATCCACGACGGTACCCGCCTCGCGGTCCACGCCGACACGATCGCACAGGTCGAACAGGGGGCAGGCCTCCGGCCCGTCGAGACAGGCCGGCGAGCGTGCCGTGCAGGTGTCCCGGCCGAACTGGATGCTCGCAGTGTGGCCGAATCCGCACTTTTCGGGAGGGACGTCGTCCTCGAGAACCTCCCGGACAGCCTCGTGGTCCGCGTCGGGCGGTGCGACGCCGAGTCGCCGGTAGATCCGATGCACGTGGGTATCGACCGGGAAGACCCCGTCCCGACCCCCGGCGAACAGGAGCACGCAGTCGGCGGTTTTCGGCCCGACGCCCTTCAACCGGAGGAGCGTATCGCGGACGTCGAGGGCGTCCCCTTCGCGGACGTAGCGGTCGAATGCGTCCGCACTCCCGTACTCATCGCGAATGTGCGATGCCACGCGTCCGATGACCTCGGCCTTCTGGTTGTACAGACCGGCCGATCGGATGGCATCGACGATGGCGTCGTTCGGTGCGTCCGCGAGCGCGGCCGCAAGGTCCTCCCCGTCGCGGTCGAATCTGTCCACGAGACGGTCGTGGGCCGGCTGGCTCGCCGCGTCGCTCGTGTTCTGGCTGAGGATCGTCCGGACGAGCGAAACGAAGGCGTGCTGGCCGCCGTAGGATTTCTGCCAGTACAGCTCGCCGAGGGCGTCGACGACGGCCTCAGCCCGCGTGTCGGTGGCTCCGGTCGCGACGGTCGTGGGTGCACCACCGCCTCCCGGGCCCCCGGAAATGTTCCGCTCGGGTTCGGGATCCTCGGTCATGGGGCACCCTCGGGGCGGGACCGTGGCAAGCGTGTCGGTCCCCGATCAGCCTGGAGACTCGGCGAGGTCGATGCACCCGTCCTCCTCGATCTCCAGGGTGACGTCCGCGGTGAGGACGTTCTCGTCCCGGTAGTCGGCGAGGAGGTCGGCCAGTTCGTCGTGGAGGCGTTCCTCGGTCGAACCCAGCTTGACACCGATGCGATCGCCCGCCGAGCGCAGTTCGCGGACGACGTCGAGGACGGTCATCCCGGCGTCCGCCTCGACCAGGACGTCCGCCCGGAGCGACTCCCCGATGCGCACGGTCCGGTAGGCGGTCGCGAGGTTCTCCCGTCCCTGCTCCTCGAGCGCCCGAACGCCCTCGACGGTGGTGTCGAGTCTCTCGGCGATCTCCGCGTGGGATTCGCCCCGGTTGAGTCGACGGAGGACGTCCACCTGGCGTTTCGAGAGCAGCGTCCCGGAGACGTCGTGGGGGACTTCGTCCATTGAACGGTGTGAGGAATTCCCGGTCCTTGTATGTTTGGCTACCATTTCTGCACATCCGGAATGGTGTGAATTTCGCACACTATTCCCCCTTCATATATGGGGGCGGAATCCGCTCTTTGGCCAAACAATTAACCGTCGCGACCGGTAGTCCAAGGCATGGTAACACGTCGAGACGTGTTGTCCGGTATCGCAGCGTCGAGCGCCGTCATCCCGCTTGCGGGCTGTTCCGGGTCGTCGGGCGGATCCGGGAACACGACGACCGAACAGACGACGGAGACGACCACCGACGGAGGCGGTGGCGGTGGTGGGGGAAGCGACTCCGTCACCGTCGCCGTCGGCCCCGAGAAGAGGCTCCGGTTCGAGCCCGAAGACGTCGAGATCCCGGTCGGCGGGACCGTCACGTGGGAGTTCGAGAGCGTGGGACACAACGTCTCGTCACTGCCGGACGCGTCCCCGAAGTGCCAGGTCCCGGAGGGTGCCGAACCGTTCGCCTCCTACGAGAACGGCAATCACTTCGCGGTCAACGAGAAGGGTTCGACGTTCTCCCACACGTTCGAGGTCCCCGGGAAGTACGTCTACGTGTGCGTGCCGCACGCGGGCCAGGGGATGGTCGGGACCGTCACCGTCACCGAGTGACGTCGGGACCGTCACCGAGTGATCGGTCGACAGCGTAAATATTGTCAGTTGCGATAGATATACGAACCCTTAATATAGTGGTGGCATGATTGGTGACCTGTGTCATGAGTCGGAGTGACAATTCCGGACAGGACCCGGACGGCGGGACGGCCAAGCGTGATCGATTTTTGAAACGAAGCCGATTCCTGAAAGCGGCCGGTGGCGTCTCGGCGGTCGGCCTGCTCGCCGGCTGTCAGGGATCCGGAGGGGATTCGACGACGACGGCGCCGACGACAACGACGACCCAGACGACGACCGAGCAGACGACTACGCAGACCACTGAGGAACCGGACGAGGAGCCCTCCCTCTCGGAGAAGTACCCGGGACTGCGCATCCTCAGTCCCCTCCCGGAGAACGCCGAGGCGGACTCCCACGGGACGTACACCAACATGATCACGACGGAGGAGGAATTCTACATCCGGAACCACTACCCGGCTCCGGACATCGACGCGGCCGAGTGGAGCGTCTCGCTCACGGGCCTGGTCGACCAGGAGGTGGACCTCTCGATCCAGCAACTCAAACGGCAGTTCTCGACCGAGACGGTCTTTCATACGATGCAGTGCTCCGGGAACGGTCGCTCGTACTTCGATCCCAAGGTCGGGGGCAACCAGTGGTCGTTCGGCGCCGTCGGCAACGCCGAGTGGACCGGCGTCCCGGTGAGCGAGGTCCTGGAGCGATACGGTGCCGACACGGGCGACGACAAGTGGCTCACCGTCATGGGCGGGGAAGCTCCCGACGGCAAGGACATCTTCACGCGATCGATCCCGATGACGAAGGTCATGGACGACGTGCTCCTCGCCTTCGAGATGAACGGGGACGACCTGCCGAAAGAGCACGGGTACCCTGTGCGATTGCTCGTCCCGGGCTGGTACGGCAACAACAACGTGAAGTGGGTCGACGAGATGCACGTGATGGACAAGATGGTCTACCCGAACGACACGTGGGAGCCGGAGGGGGGCCGCCTGTACACCCACTGGCAGCAGTACTCCTACCGCATCTTCGGGAAGGGGGTGGACCACGCGAACTTCAACGAGGAGATCTCGCAGTTCGACGTCGCCAAACAGATGGAGGGCGACCAGGTCAAACACCCCTACATGTACGACCAGCTGGTCAAGTCGATCATCGGGTTCCCGACCGACGGGGCGACGGTGAGCACGGGGGCGACCGGCAACGTCGAGGTCATCGGGGTCGCCTGGGCCGGCGACGACGCGGTCGACACGGTCAAGGTGTCCAGCGACGGTGGCGAGACCTGGCACGAGGCCGAGTTCATGCGCCCCGACATCGGGCCGTACTCCTGGCGCCTGTTCCGCTACGTGTGGAGCCCCGAACCGGGCGAGTACACCCTCGTCTCCCGGGCCACCGACGACCAGGGATTCACGCAGCCGGCGACGGTCTCGAGTCCGGACGACCCGGCCGCCAAGCAGGCACGCATCATGAACGATCAGTACCCCTGGAACCAGAAGGGGTACGGCAACAACGCGTACATGCCACACGGCGTCGACGTCACGATCCCCTGATCACCTGACGTCGAGGAGATCGATCGCGAACTCGAGGCGTTCGCCGGCGAACTCGTGGTTGAAATCGACGGTCACGGTTTCGGCCGTGACGTCGGTGATCCATCCCGACCGTCCGTCGTCGCTCGTGACCAGTTCGCCCACCGCGGCCTCGACGTCGCTCCGTGCCTCGATCTCGTCCCTGGGGAAGTCGGTGACGAGATCCTCGTTCCGTTCTCCGTAGGCCTCCTCCGGTGACAGGACCACCGTCCGCGTCTCTCCCGGGTCCATCGACGCGACCGCGTCGTCCAGTCCCGGGAGGACCTCGCCGGCACCGACCTCGAAGGAGAGCGGTTCGTAGTCGCGGTTCCCGTCGTATACGCCCGATTCGAGCGCGACGTCCACGTCGGTCGTGTCCACGACGACGCCTCCGTCGTCGACCGTCCTGGCGACGTAGTGGATGACCGCCGTCCGTCCCTCTTCGACCATACCGTCACACCGGGGGCGTCCCTTCTATAGTTTCGGTCCTCACTCGACCGACAGCCGGACGGTGACCCGTGCGCCGCCAGAGAGGGCAGCCACGAGGTCGCGGGGAATGTCGGTGGCCGCGGCGTCCGCCTCGAGCATGATCGTCCGGTCGTCGACGTACGTGCTCGTCCGCCCCACCATGCTGCGTTCGTTCTCGAAGGCGAGTGCCGTATCGCCCCGCCCGGTGATCGTGAACGAGCGGTCCCGAACGTCGATCGTCGCCGTGATGGTGGCTTCGTCGTCCCGTGCGGCCTCGACGAACGCGGCGTCGAAATCTGCGGGCGCCGCGTCGGCCTCGATCCCGAAGATGCAGTCGCCCGCCGGGGTGAGGTAATCGTCGGTCGTCACCTCGAACGTGCTGTCGTGCGTCGCGGTGACGTTGGCGTGTCCGACCGCGTGTACGGTCTCCGTGACGGTCATGTCCACGCTCCGGGACCGAGGCACTTGAGCGGCGCCGTTCGGGCGCGCCGGGTCAGTGGTCGGTCGATTCCGCGACGGTGATGGTGACCGCCCCGCAGTCGCACTCGTACGCGTGGCGAACCCCCGCGGGTGACGCCATCGTCAACTGGCGGTCCGCGTCGTCGAGGGGTTCGTCGCAGCGTTCACAGGTGGACACCAGATCGGCGAGCATACCCCAGTCGACGCCCCCCGCGACCGTCAAAGCGCGCCAAACGCGCGGTGAAAGTGAAAGTGCGAGCGGGGTCGTCCGACGGGCCCGAAACGGGGCCAGTCGCGGAGTCTGCTAACGATTTTCACGATGCACCGAGCAAAACGTTTAAACCACGCGGTCCTGTAGAGTGAGTCACCAGAACGCTTCGGGCGCTCGGCAGGCACAGTGCGAGAATGAACGGATATTCTCTCCACCGACGTGGGCTCCACAACCGACGAGCCACCGGTCCGTGCCGCCGCGCCCGAGCCGCATGGCATCGAGGTACGAATAATGGCTGAGGAAATCGAGATCAGCGTATCGAGTGCAGACGAACTCATTACCGACGAACAGCTCCAGAACAAATCCAAAGGGCAGCTCATCAAGAAGGCTGGCCAGTTCCGCGACCGCCGGAACGAGTTGAACCAGCTGGCGAGCAAGCGCGCGTCCAGCCGCGACGACCTGAACGCGAAGACCCGGGAGAAGGTCGACGAGGCCCAGGACCACCGCGAGAAGCGCGACACGCTCAACGAGCGGGTCCAGGAACACAAGTCCGTCCGAAACGAGCTCAACGCGAAGGCGAACGAACTCTTCGACAAGGTCGACGAGCTCAAATCGGACCTCGAGCTGGACGAGGGCAAGGACCTCGAACAGCTCAAAGAGGAAATCGAGGAGCTCGAGTTCAAACAGCAGACCGAAGTGCTCTCCACCGAGGCCGAGCGCGAGCTGATCGAGAAGATCGAACAGAAGCGCGACGAGTACCAGCAGAAAAAGGAGAAGCTGGACCAGAACAACGACCTCGAGGAGTACGTCGAGAAGGCCGAGGAGGTCCGCGCCGAGGCATCGAAGCACCACGAGAAGGTGACGGACCTGGCGGACCGGGCCCAGAAACACCACAACCAGATGATCGAGGCCTACCGCGAGGCCGAC
>JBDGTL010000053.1:1360-3239 GCA_042216905.1 Halodesulfurarchaeum sp. | reverse complement strand
GAAGCGCGAGGAGGCCCGCGAGGAGGCCGAGGAGATCTACGAGCGCTTCAAGGAAGGCGAGACCCTCGACACCGAGGACCTTCGCAAGCTCCAGAAGAGCGGCCACCTCTGAGAACAGTCTAGTTCTGCCGGATTTCTCCGGAATCAGGGCCGCGTAGCTCCGGTTTTGGCCGGCCGGCCAATTGGTATTTCCCAGCGAGACGAGATTGCTGGGTGTCGTCCACAGGTACTCGACTCGCCTGTTTCAAAAGGTGTCTGGGAAATCCACCGTAAAGAGTGCATTTATTGAAACAGCCTTGACAGTGGTCGGGTGTCTACCCATCACCTGTAGCATGAGAGAAACGAGCACACCCGTTGGTAGATTTCTGTTGGTCGCAACCGTGTTGGCACTCATGGTGGGCATGGCAGGTTGTACAGCACTGCAAGGTCCGCAGGGACCAGAAGGTCCAGAGGGGCCACAGGGACCGGAGGGACCGCCGGGTCCCCAGCAGATGGCCTTCTTCGACCTGGCGACCCAGGACGATGGGTCTGGGTACATGTGTTCGAGTTGCCACAGCGACCACACGCCGAACAACGACACCACGCCGAATACGCCGGGTGACGAGTACGATCTGCTCTACGAGGCCAATGCGGCGGCGAATATCTCCGAGCACCGGGATCTCCCCGAGGACCCGACGTACACCGACTGCCTGGAGTGTCACGCCGTCAATTCGGAGTCGAACGACAACCTGGTGATGGACGCGACCAACCTGCGCGGTCAGCTTCACGAGATTCACATGGGCGGGGAGCACTTCGAGGGCCACTGCTTCTCGTGTCACGAGGTCAACGGAACGGCTCCCGATAGCCCGAGTTACCAGTTCCTGAACGCCTCTGGATAACCGTCGGTTGTCTCGGAATCGATCCCGGAACTTCGACGGCGGGCCGACGGCGAGGGTTTTTATTTCATCGGGGAGAGATTCTTGGCGTAGAGAATGCGCACGCTCGTGGTCGTGGTCGACCGCGCCGGAGACGTACCCGGGAAGACCGGGCTGGCGACGCCAATCGCGGGCTGGGAGGCCATCCAGTCACTGGTCGTCGATCTGGGGATCGCCGATCCGGAGGATTCGACCGTCAACTGTCTCCTGGAGGGCCTGAACGTGACGAAAGGCCTTCGCGACGAGGACGAGGAGGCGATCGTTGCCGTCGTGTCGGGGGGGACGGAGGGAGTCGTCGGTGCCGACCAGGCCATCGCACGGGAAGTGGACGAACTCATGGAGCGTTACGACCCAGACGCGTCGATCGTCGTCATCGACAGTACCGAGGACGAGCGACTGCTCCCGATCGTCGAAAGCCGTCTCCGAGTCGACTCCGTCGACCGGGTGGTCGTCCGCCAGGCACGAGACCTGGAGTCGACGTACTACTTCCTCAAGCAGTTCCTGGCCGACGAGGAACTCCGGACGACCGTCCTGGTACCAATCGGCATCGTCCTGCTCGTCTTCCCCGCCATTTTGATGTTGAGCAGCCCCGCCGTCGCGGTCGGCTCTATCGCGGCGGTCATCGGCCTGTTCTCGCTCTACAAGGGGCTCTCAGTGGACGATCACGTCACCGATCTCTCGACGCAGGCCCGGGAGGCCCTGTACTCCGGTCGCGTCTCCATCGAGCACGATATCGGCGGAATCCAGCTCGTGACGGTGATGGGTTTTACCTACTACAGCGTTCCGTGGGTGACTCTGGGGGCACTGGCGGCGAGCACCGGCAGACTGCTGGACGAGATCATCCAGAACGATCGGGTTCGAAATTCGTATCTCAACCTTCCCTTCGGCGTCCTGGCCGTCGGAGTGGTGGTCCGTGGATTCTCCGGATACTTCATCGAGCGCGCGGACTACGTCGAGGGGTTGTC
>JBDGTL010000053.1:0-1350 GCA_042216905.1 Halodesulfurarchaeum sp. | reverse complement strand
ATCCCGCCGATGCGTGTCGGGGCAGCGACGATCCGGGGCTTTACGCTGACACCCGAAGAGCACCTGGCCCTGTTCGTCGTGCTGGGGGTCTTCGTGAGTCTCGCCGGCATCCGACTCTCCACGTATCTGGCCGGCGAGTTCGAGGAGACGGGGGACGCGGTCTGAGCCGGGACCCATATAGGATCGACCCACGTATCGCCGGTCATGACGCGCGGAGCGTGGGTGAGTCTGTTCTCGGGCGGAAAGGACTCCTCGTGGGCGCTCTACCGGGCGCTCGAGAGCGGACTGGACGTATCGCGGCTCCTCACGGTCCACCCGGCGGGAGATTCGTACATGTATCACGTACCGGCCACGGAACTGGCGGGCCTGGCCGCACAGAGCATCGGGATCCCGCTCGTCGAAGTCACACAGCCCGCGCTCGAAGGGCACGATTCGACCGACCGCGGTGACGCGGAGACGGAGACCCTCCTGGAAGCACTCCGTGAGCTCGGTCCCGAGATTGGCGGCGTCGGCGGCGTGATCGTCGGCGCGGTCGAGAGCGAGTTCCAGACCGACCGCATCGAAACGGTCGCAGACCGCCTCGACGCCGACCTCTACGCACCGCTCTGGCACGAGGACCCGATCGAACTCGGAGAGGCCATGCTCGACGCCGGGTTCGAGATCCGTCTCGTGCAGGTCGCCGCCCACGGACTGGACGCGTCCTGGGTCGGTCGGCACCCCCTCGGCGAAGGTGGCGAGTTCGAGACGCTCGTGACCGACGCTCCCCACATGGATCGCCCAATCGAGTTCGAGGCGGAGACGGTCTGGGAGGGGACCCGTGGCCACCTGGCGATCAGCGACGCGTGGCTGGGCAGCGCCTGAGACAGGGATCGATCGCCCGTCGGTCACCCACCGTTCGCGATGGTCGTGTGAGCTCCGATGAGCGCCCCGGAGAAGTCGATGTCCTCCAGGTGGGTCTGTTCGTCGATGATGGAGTCCCGCACCGAGCAGTTGCGGAGTTCGGCGTCCTGGAAGACGACGGTCGAGTCGAGGTCGGAGTCCACGATCTCTGCGTCGGCCATGACGTGGACGTTCTCGCCGAGCGTGACGTTCTCGAGTGTCGCGCTCTCCGCGATCGTGTTCTCGCCGTCCAGTGCCCACCGGACGGCGTCGAGGTAGCTCTCCGGCGTCCCGATGTCGAACCACGCCCCCTCGAAGGTGTACGCGTACACCGAGTCACGTGATTGGAGCCACTGGATGAACCAGCCCGGTTCGTCCGGGTTCTGGTCTTCGGCCAGGTAGGTCTCGAGCAGAGAGAGGGCGTCGGCAGGGAACCCGTAGGTCGCGATGGACACGAGGGTGCTCTCGGGG
>JBDGTL010000097.1:0-9684 GCA_042216905.1 Halodesulfurarchaeum sp. | reverse complement strand
CGAGGTTGTCCATGACGTAGGCGAACTCGAAGCCGCCCTTGCCCTTCTCCTCCGCTTCGTCTCGATACTGCTCGATGACGTGCTCGGGGACGGCTCCTGTCTCGAAGAGAAGCCGGCCGACGAGCGTACTCTTCCCGTGGTCGACGTGGCCGATGATGGCCAGGTTCTGGTGTGGTTTATCGCTCATGTTCGTATTCGCGCAATATACGCGCTCTGTGCGACCCCTTCGACAGTTCCGATTAAAACCATTTCGAAAGCCCCTGAGGTGGACCCCGACGCCCTCGTGCGGTTTGTGACAACTCCTCCCACGAAAACCTATCTTCGATCGATGATACGTTATAGACTTTATTTCGGGATGATTTTCCAATTACTAATGGGCTCCTGACGGGGCGAATTCGCTCTCGGCGTCCGGGTCCGGGAATCGGTTATACCACGTCCGGATCCGGGAATCGGTTATACCACGTCCGGATCCGGGAATCGAGTGTGCCGTTTTTGTCTGGGAATCAGCCGGGGCACGTTCGACGTTAAGCGCCACTCGAATCGCCCGGAACACATCGGTCCTAATCACCAGGGAACACATCGGCCCTTATCGACCGGGAACACACCGGTCGTACTCACCAGACTCGAGGCAGGACGGAGTGATCCGAGCCGACGCAGGCTATCGAATCGCAAGAGACGAAACTGGCAGTCGACTCGATCGAACCGGAAACCGAATCGAGTTTTCGGACGTGAGCAGTCACGATAGTCGGGCTCGTTTTCCTCAGGGGAGACGGTCGACGTCCGCGAGCACGGCCGAGGCCGTCTCCGGACCGCCGGCACCCAGTCCGCTGAGGCTCAGTCGTCCGGCGTGTTCCGTGTCGAACTGGACCACGTTCATCGTCCCGGAAATGGCCAGGGTATCGGATTCGGGGACCAGACGCGGCCCGACCCGGACCGTTTCGTCGGCGACTTCGCTGATCAGGCGGATCGTCTGGCCTTCCTCCGCCGCGACGTTCAGGGCGTCCGTCGGAATCCCCTCGATCCCGTTTACCTCCGCGGAATCCAGATCGAACCCCCCGTCGTACAGGACGTTCGCGAGGATGATCCCTTTCAGCGCAGCGTCGGTACCCTCCACGTCGAAGGACGGATCGGCTTCTGCCACCCCCAGGTCCTGTGCCTCGGCGAGGACGTGCTCGTAGGCGAGCCCTTCGGTGCTCATCCGGGTGAGGATGAAGTTCGCCGTCCCGTTCAGCACCCCCCGGGCCGCATTCACGTGTTCCGGGCCGAGGCCTTCCAGTGTCGCGATGGCCGGAATGGCCCCGCCGACGGTCGCCTCGAATCGAATTCCCCCGGCGCTCGACTCGACCAGTTCCATCACCTCGTCGTACCGCTCCGCAACCGGCCCCTTGTTCGCGAGGACCACGTGTCGGTCCCGCTCGAGCGCCGCCGCGACGTGGGAGAATCCGGGTTCCGCATCTCCGAGCGTCGTCGGCGTCGCCTCGACGAGGATGTCGTATTCCGCGTCGAGGACAGCCTCCACAGATTCGGTGCCCACGGATCCCTCCGCGGATTTTCGGTCCAATGAAGCGGCGACGTCGACCCCACCCGGATCGATCGTGCCACCCGAGGAATCCGCGAGCGCGGTCACCGTGTGTCCGTACTCTCCCGCGAGTTCGGCGACTGACCCGCCGACGGCCCCCGCACCGACGATCGCCAGGTGCATTTCAGCGATCCCCCACCAGCGGTTCGACGACCCGAAGCGATTTCTCCGCGGCGATTTCTCGGACGGTTTCGAGGACGTCCTCGAGGGAATCCGATTCCGTCCCGAGGCGGAAGCGGGCACTCGAGACGCCGTTCGAGTTCGCCTCCCCGGAAATCGAGAGGTCCTTGACCGAGGCACGCGAGCGCGACTCGATCTGCTCGATGGTATCGGAGAGGTCGGTCTCGATGAGCGGACCGATCAGGAGCACAGACAGTTCTTCCCCGTATCGTTCGGTCCCCGCCTGGATGACGTTGACGCCCCGGTCCCGGAGGGCCTCGATGATCGCCTCGAACTGTGTCGGGGCACATTCCAGGTCGATTTCGACCGGAATGCGGCCCCGCGGTGTCACGGAGCCCCGCTCGTGAAAAATGCTGAGGAGGTTGCCCCCGCCTTCGGCGATCGGTTCGAGCGCCCGGAGCAACTCGCCCGGCTCGTCGACGAGTTCAAGCCGGACGGTGTGGGCCTGCTTGGCCGGACCGTGCTCGTCGTCCATATGCGCCCTCGGCGTGCGAACCGGTATAAGCCTTCGGCGCCCGGTGGCACCAATACCCGGTGCCTTTTTTGTACCCCTCCTCCAATACCCGATATCGAAATGGCAGCTATCCGTGTATTACCTCCCGTGGGACCCGACTGTTCGCCCGGACTCCGGGCGGTTCAGTTCGGGCGCGAGGATCAGATCTCACCGCACGCCGGTGGACTCGGGTCCCCGACCAGCGGGGTGCTACCATGACCGAGGAGATGCCCACAGTTCTGATCGTGGACGACGAGGTGAACATCACGGAGCTGTTCAGCGCGTGGCTCGAGGGGAGTTACGACGTCCGAACCGCCGTAAGCGGCGAGGAAGCCCTCGACGAACTCGACGACGACGTCGACGTCGTCCTTCTCGACCGACGTATGCCCGGCCTCTCCGGCGACGAGGTCCTCGAGGTCATCCGGGAGGAGACCCAGGACTGCCGGGTCGCCATGGTGACGGCGGTCGAACCGGATTTCGACGTCATCGAGATGGGCTTCGACGATTATCTCACAAAGCCCATCGACCGCGAGGACCTCGAGGAGATCATCGAGACCCTGCTCGAGCGAAAGGAGTACGACGACCGGATGCAGGAGTACTTCTCGTTGGCCTCGAAGAAGGCAACGCTCGAGGCCGCAAAGCCCACCTCTGAACTCGAAGCAAGCGAGGAGTACCAGCGCCTCGTCGAGGAAGTCGAGGCCCTCGAAGCCGAACTGGACACAGCCCTCGAGACCACAGAGGACTTCGAGACGGCCTTCAAGGACCTGTAATCTCGCGCCTGTCCGGACGCGGTTCGAATTCGTCTTTGTATCGCTTCCTCCGATTACGATCCGATTCCGGTCTCCGTCGCAACGTACACGCCGACGTACCCACCGACTGCTGCGAGCGCGACCGTATAGAGTACGAAGAACGCGATGACGCCGATCAAGACGATGCCGAGACTCAGCAGGGCCCCCGGGTCCATTCCGAACACGGGAACGAAGAAGGCCCCGCCGAACACCACACCCACGCCGAACAGCGGGAGCATCGTGATGAGTCCAGATATCGCGCCCACGCGCAGTCCTCCGCGGCGGGAACCACGCTGGAGGTACCCGGCGACGGCGCCACCCAGGACCGGGGAGAACGGGAGGAATGCGAGAACGACGCTGATCACGGCACCGATGACGGCATTCAGGAGGGTATCGCCTTGTCCCATGGCAATCGATGCGCCGGTTTCCCTTATGAACCTTTGTCGTGAGGGGAGACGCTGCCCGTTTTTGCATTTTGTCGGCTTGGGACTCCTATCGACTGTATTCGACGGTTTTCCGGTCATCCATCCCCCAATTCGGGTCGGTCACCCTATCCGGTTGGCCGGGAACCCAGTCCGCTTTCTGGTTGGTCGCGAGTCGAGTCGCTTTCCGGCTTGCGGTCGCCCGATCCACGGCAGGATCTGTCCCCTCGCCGGAGAACCACTTTCGGCCCCATTCTAGAATGGGGTGTGTCGAGCGGCTTCTCGAATATGGTATAGGGGTGTGTCGAGCGGCTTCTCGAATGGTCTATGCCGAGCGGTTGATGGGGATCGACAGATACGCACGAACGGATATGGGCACGTCGGGTCGTGGAGCAGTCGCCTTCTCGGCCGGGCCGAATCCGCAGCGCGATCACCGAAATGCGCGGGGGTGTGAGGACGGTTGCGTTTTTGGCCTGTGGAGGATGTAGTTGCCCGTGGAGAAGGACTCCCGGAGGCACGACTCCGGCGGGGGCACGACGACGGGCCGCCCTCAGCAAATGGCTACTCCTCCCGGTGGTCGACGACGCTGTACCGACGCCCCCGGTTCTTCCCGGTTATCTCGACGAGGGAACAGTCGGCGAGTTCGGTGACGTAATCCCGCATCCGCCGCCGACTCCGGGGCGTCTCGACGCGTTCGGCGTAGCGCTCGTAGGCCTCTCCCGGCGCGATGTTCCCGGCCGCCGCGATGACGTCGTACACCGCTCGCTGGTGCTCGCCGAGTCGATCGAGCCGACTCTCGCGGAGTTCTTCGCGGGCCGCTGGCACCGCGTCCCGGAGTATGGATTCGGTGAGGTGCTCGCGTTCCTTGCTCTCGACGGATCGAACTGCAGTCGCCAGGATCCGGATGGCGGTCCGGGCGTCGCCGGCGGCCAGGTCGGCGATGGTCGAGAGGTGCTCCCGGGTGAGGACGCCCGGGGCAACGCCGTGTTCGACTCGCTGGGCCAGAATCGACACGAGCGCGTCGACGTCGTAGCGGTCGAAGGACACGCTGGTCGCGTTCCCGAGTCTGCTCTGGAGACGGGTGTCGAGGCGGGAAAGGACCCGCTGTTCGTCGTTCGCCACGAGGAAGAGCGCGAGGTCCTGGATGTGATAGAGGTCGTAGAGCACGTCGGGGTCGGTAAGCATGTCGACCTCGTCGAGCACGAGCACGGTGGGCCGGTCGACGGCGGCCTCGACACGGTCGAGTAACTCGCTCGCCGAGACCCCGGTCCGGTTGACACCGGCGGTCGAACCGACGCTGTCGAGGAGGGCGTAGAGGACGCGGTGTCGCGTCTGGTTGCTCCAGCATCGCACGTAGTGGGCGTCGACTTCACCGAGTTCGGTGTGGAGTTCCCCGAGCAGGTAGCGCGCAGCACTACTCTTCCCGCTCCCGCTCGGGCCCCAGACGAACACGTCGCCGGCCGGCTCCCCCTCGAGGAGCGGCCGCAACGTCGTGCTGATCTGGTTCAACTCCGCGTCCCGGTGACGGAAGTCGCCGGGGACCCAGGGCTCCTGAAACACCGCTGGATCGGTGATGAGCGAATCGACGTGCTGGCCGTTCATGACTGTCGGTCCGTGTCCGGGCTAGAGCCCAGGGCCGCCAGCCCCAAATACTCCTGCCGATAGCGTGGCGAAAGTGAAAGTACCCGCCGCCCGGAACCGGGACCGGGGGAACAGGCGGCCGGACGGGAAAGCGGAAAGAATCGGAAATCGACCGAACACGCCGTTCGTCGACGACAGCCTCCCGGTACCGTCGAAATCCACGGAAATCGGAAGAATCGGAAACGAGGCATGCTCGCTTTTCCGCCCACCGACGCGACGTTCGAGTATGGTTCGCTTCGATCACCGACCGGCCGATTCCGTCCCGGAACTGCCGGACCTCGACCCTGGTGTGACGCTTCTCGCACTGCCCGACCGGGAACTCGTGCCCCTCCACTCACTCGTCCTCGATCACCTGCTTTGTACCGGTGGAACCGCGCTGTGGATCGACGCCCGCAATCACGGTCCGAGCCAGGTGCTCGCGCGACTCGCCCCCTCCTCCCGGGTGCTCGAGCGCGTTCGGATCGCCCGCGGTTTCACCGCCTTCCAGCACGCAGCGATCGTCGAGAACGCCGCCTCACACATCGACCCCGACACCACTCTCGTCGTCGCGCCCGCCATCGACGGCCCCTACCGCGACGAGGACGTCCGGGGTGTCGAGCCGCGGGCGTTGCTCGTGCGGAGCCTCGCCCGTCTCGCCCGATACGCCCGCGAAGACGACCTGACGGTGCTTCTCACCCGGACGGCGGCTGACCACCTCGGTGTGCCCGTCGCTACCACTGCCCAGTCGGTCCTCGAGGTCGAGCAGACGCGCCTGGGTCCTCGTTTCGTCGGCCCGGATTTCGAGACCCTCGTTTACCGGGACGTGGGTCCGGGCCACGACCAGACCACCCTCGCGTTCTGGAAACGGATCCTCGTGGCCCGACAGCCGCGGTACGACACCGCCGCTCCCTCTGCCGGATCCCCGTCGGCACTGGAGGTGACTGCCCGTGGGCCGGACTAACGCCACCTATCGCGATCTCCTTCGGGCGCTCGAGAACCGCTGGCAGGACTACCGGCGGGCACTGCGCCGGGAGGACACGGAGCACTTCGACCAGTTGTTCACGCACGCACGAAACCACGCTGATGCGAGCGGTCTCCGGAATCACGAGGAACCGATGGTTCCGGTCCTCGTCTCGATCGCACTCGCCCAGGAGAAACGACTCGCCTCGCTCGACGATCGGATCGACGAACTCGAGGCCCAGATCGACGACCCCGAGTCAGGCGCATCCGAGGACGATGTTCAAAGTTGACTACACCGAGGAGGGCGTTCGCACCTGGGAGCGCGACGAGGCGGGAGTTACCACCAGACTCGACCCAGACTATCGCCCCACCATCTACGTCGCCGCCGACGACTGGGGGACGCTCGCCGAGCACCGTCCCGACGTCGAGGCCCATCCGACCGTCGCGGCGACTGCCCGCGAGTTCTGGCGACGGGGCTTCAGACACGATCCGGAGCCGATGCTGCGGGTAGACGTGACCGACGTCGACAGCGTGACGTCGGTCGCCAGTGCGGTGAGCAATTTCGCACGTCCCGGCGACCTTCGCCTCTTCAACGTCGACTTCACGCGCGAATTCCGGTACTGCCTCGAGACCGGCTGTTCCCCGGATCCCGAGGAACCGCTTCGGACCCTCGAACTCGCCGCGCCGGAAACCGAATTCGCGACGGACGAACCGGGACTGGCCGAGGTCACGATCAGGGACCCGGCAACGGGGGCGGGCGAGGAATCGCCGTCGGAGCAGACCGTCGCCGGCGATCCGGTCTCCGTCTTCGAGACGGTGCTCGATCGGATCCACAACCGCGATCCGGACGTGCTCGTCCTCAGCACGGCCGAAATCGTCCCGGCGCTGTTCGCCGTGGCCGAGGCCACTGATCTCGGTTCCGTCGAACTGGGTCGGGAACCGGGCTACCGCCGACTTGCGGGTGAATCGACGTACGAGAGCTACGGTCGGGTCGGGCACTCGCCGGCGCGTTACACGGTGCCCGGTCGGGCGATCGTCGACCGATCGAATACGTTTTTCTACCACCAGACCAACCTCGCCGGCTGTCTCGACCTCGTGGCCCGCTCCGGCAAGCCGCTGCAGGAACTCGCGTGGTCCTCCATTGGGAACGTGCTCACCGCCATGCAGATCAACGAGGCGATGGACCGGGACGTCCTCGTTCCCTGGCGGTCCTTCCGCCACGAGCGCTTCAAGTCGATGGCGACGCTCCAGGCCGCCGACCGGGGCGGACTCACCCTCTCGCCCGACGTCGGGATGCATGAAACCGTCTCGGAACTCGACTTCTCCTCGCTCTATCCAAACATCATCGTCGAGTGGAACATCTCGCCAGAGACCATCCGGTGTGACTGTCACGACACCGCCGACGTGCCGGAACTCGGCTACTCGATCTGCGAGAACGAGGGGTACCTCGGGGACGTGCTCGCCCCCCTCGTCGAGGACCGGGACGCCATGAAGGACGAACTCCAGGAGACCGAGGATCCCGAGATCCGCCGTGATCTCGAGGGGCGCATCGACGCGATCAAGTGGATCCTCGTCTCGTGCTTCGGCTATCAGGGCTTCTCGAACGCCAAGTTCGGGAGAATCGAGGCTCACGAAGCGATCAACGCCGTCGCCCGGGACGTCCTCCTGACGGCCAAGGAAACGCTCGAGGCCGGCGGATGGCGCGTCGTCCACGGTATCGTGGATTCGATATGGGTCACGCCCAGGCGCGGCGAGTCACAGACTTCGCTTTCCGACCTCGCTGACACCATCTCCGAGGCGGTCGACATCGAACTCGAACACGAGGCCGACTACGACTGGGTGGCGTTCGTCCCGCTCGCGGACGACGACGCGGGAGCGCTGAACAAGTACTTCGGCCGGTACGCCACGCCCCGGCCGGACGGCACCGAGTACAAATACCGGGGTATCTCGGTCAGGCAGCGGAGCACCTCCGACTGGGTGGGCCGCGTCCAGCGCGACCTGATCGAGACGCTCGACGCCCGCCGCGAACCGAAACCGGTCGTCGACCGACTCGCGGGACACCTGCGCCGACTCGAGGACGGGAAGGTCGACCCGGCGGACCTCCTGATCCAAAACCGGGTCGGGAAGCGTCTCGAGGAGTACTCGCAGTCGACGCGAAATGTCGCTGCCCTCGAACGGGCGAGCGACCTGGGTCTCGCCAAACAGCCCGGACAGGACGTCGAGTACGTGGTCGTCGACGACTCGAAATCCTCGCGCTCCCGTGTCGCCCTCGCCCACGAGGACCCGGACACCTACGACGCGGCCTTCTACCGGGAGCGAGCGATCCGGGCCGCCGAGGCGGTCGTCTCGCCGCTCGGGTGGCGCCGGGACGACATTCGCGAGGCCCTTTCCGGGACCGAGCGGACGGGACTTGGGGCGTTCTCACCGTCGGAGGCCGAACAGTGAGCGATCGATCGCCAGTCGAAATCGCAGAACGCGTCGATTCGGCCACCTTCGATGCGTGGTACGACGAGCGGCGCCGGCGTGAAAACGCGCGCTCGGGGGCGTTCTACCGGAACGTCCCGACAGACCCACCGCCGGAGGACGTGCTGTTCCCCAGTTCTCTGCTCTCGTGTCACAGAAAGCAGTACTATCGCGAACGGGACGCCCCGGGCGAGTCCCGACCGCCATACGGTCACTTCCGGGTCGGCACGTGGGTGGAGACGGAACTCGTCCAGCCGTTTCTGGAAACGGCCGTCACCGCACGCGGGGAGTACGTGACGAATTCGAAGGGGTTTGAAACCGCCGTCGAGACGACCTCGAGTTCGCTCAAACTTCGCGGGAGTACCGACCCCGTCGTCACGACGCGGGACGGCACGATCGTGCTCCCCACGGAGGTGAAGACGGTCCGATCATACTCGAGTCGCGCGCTCCCGAGGGAGACCCATCGTGCCCAACTCCACGCATATCTTTACGCCCTCGACCGGACCACCGATGCGTCCATCGCGGCGGGCGTACTCATCTACGTGGCGCGGGATACCCTCGAACTCCGCTCGTTTGTCGAGTCGTTCGACGAATCGTTCTGGCAGGACCGCGTGGTTCCCTGGATGCGTGCTCATCGCCGATACCGGACGAAACCGGGATTGCCGCCTGCGACGCCGGAGCGCCCGCAGGAATGTGAGTGGTGTGAATTCCGCCACCGCTGTGGGAAGACGTCCCTGCCGGTCGAGGATTTGGCATCGACCGGCTTCGTCCCGACCCACCGCTACCCACGGGCGAGCGTCGAATTCCACCTGCAACGCCCCGACGTTTCCCTTACTCCCACGCTCGCAGACACGTTTCCGGATCTCGCGGCGTCGAACCCGGTTGCGGATTGGGTGTGTGCCGCTTGCGGGGAGCGGGTCGCTTACGGCGACGACAGATTGGATCGAGATGCTGACGATCCCCCCTCTTGCCCGTCGTGTGGTTCCCGGGGTGATTTCGGCCAACTGGCCGGTCCGAAACCCGACAGACTCCAGGTGGTCGACGGATAGTCCTGGAGCGGTCACCACCGACAGAGACACTGCCGACGCGATCGAATATTATCGGGTTTGTCAATGATATGTTTTTATCTATTTTGACTAATTTTTCACTTTTATTAATATAGTAGTACTATACGTTACT
>JBDGTL010000037.1:0-9746 GCA_042216905.1 Halodesulfurarchaeum sp. | reverse complement strand
TGGAGCGCGTAGACCGTGTGCGACCCGGTTTCGAGGTTGTACTTCATTTGGCCGTTCTGATTTCCACACACCCAATTCTAATAAAGGTTTGCAGTCGTGTGGTATTCGGCCTGCACCCGACGGTGGGATGTGAGGCAGTTGTCGGCTTCACGCCCGCCCTAACGGGCGGGATTCTCGCCTTGAAAAAAGATAGTGCATTCAGGAAGTGTCTGGAACCGCACGAGACCATGCCCAGCCCGGGATTCGAAATTCTCACCCGGAGTTCTCCTCGAAGGTGTGACACCGCTCGGGGGGAAGACGGACGCCGACGCTCTCGGCAGTCGGGCGAGAATGGGTGAATGCGTCGAATCGAACGCCGTCGGTCTCGAGGGCGACGCGGTAGGCGGCGTCCTCCCGTATCACGCGGTCCACGGTCGCCTCGAGGTCGGGAGCCGGCCTGTCGACGTCGCCGTTGACCTCGACGTGTTCCGGTCTGATGGCAAACGGGCTGTCGGGCGTTCCCGTTCGCTCGAGGACGCCGTCGGTGAAGACGTTCGCACCGGTGAACTCCGCGACGAACCGTGTCGCCGGTTTCTCGAAGACCGCTTCCGGTGTCCCGACCTGCTGGATCTGGCCCGCTGACATCACGGCGATCCGGTCGGCGAGCGAGCGAGCGGTCGTCCGGTCGTGTGTCACGTACAGCGCGGTTTCGTCCGCGAGCAGATCGACGAGGTCGCGGCGAAGGCCATCGCGGGTCGGCGCGTCGAGTGACGAGAGGGGTTCGTCGAGGAGGAAGGCCACCGGGTCGATTGCGAGGGCCCTCGCGAGGGAGACCCGCTGCTTCTCGCCCCCGGAGAGTGTCCGTGGTGTTCGGTCCGCGAGGTGCGCGATGTCGAGGGCCGCGAGCAACGCCTCGACGTCCCGGACCTGCTCGTGATACCGGGTCCCGAAGGAGACGTTCTCGCGGGCCGTCATGTGGGGGAAAAGCGCGTAATCCTGGAAGACGAGTCCCAGCCCCCGCTTCTCGGGCTTCAGGTCGGTCACGTCCCGACCGTCGATGTGGACCCGTCCCTCGTGCTGGTGGAAGCCGGCGACGGTTTCGAGCATGAGCGTCTTGCCGCTTCCGCTCGGGCCGAGGACCACGAGGGTCTCCCCGGATTCGACTGACAGGTCCACGTCGACCTCGAACGTCGTCTCCGCGTCGTGGAACGTCGCCCGGACGTCGACGTCGACGCTCATACGATCCCCCCGTGGACGTCTGCGGAGTCGTAGGCGAGCCAGCGAACGAGGACGAAAATCGTGGCACAGACCACGAGCAAGAGGAAGGCGATTGCCCCACTCTCCGCGAGGCCCTGGCTCAGGAACGCATTGTAAATGTACACCGGAGCGTGCTGGGCCGTGGCCGTCTCACCGCCGAAGAGGTAGAAGAACTCGACGTTGTACGCGACCATCGCCACGGCGCCGAACTCCGAGACCGAACGGGCCCAGGCCAGCAGGCCACCGGTCAGGATGCCACGGACTGCGAGGGGGCCCTGGACTCGTCTGAAGGTCTCCCACTCCGAGGCACCCAGGGAGCGAGAGGCCTGCTCGACCCGGGTGTCGATAGCCTCGAAGGCCTCCCTGGTCGCGTTGACGGCGAACGGGGCGCTCACGAACGCCATGGCGAGAACCATTCCGGCCAGCGTGCCATACACCGATAGTTGCGGAAAGACGGCCCCTTCCCCGAATGCAAAGAGGACTGCCAGTCCGGCGACGCTGTGGGGAACGACCAGGGGGAGGTCGACGAGGCTCGCAACGAGCGGTTCACCGGGAAATCCACGGGTGAACACGTATGCAAGTGGAACCCCGAGGACCGTGACGAAGAGGGCGCTGAGCAGCGGCCCGTAAATGGAGAGGTAGAGGGCCTGCTGGACCTGTGGGGAGAGTGCCTTCGCAAGGATCAACCGGGGTTGCTGTCGGGCGATGAGCATTATCAAGGGGAGACCGAGGGCGAGCAAGAGGACCGTCCCGAAGACGGCGAGGACGGTCTCGAATCGCCCCTTCCCACTCCCGTAGGCGATGGCCGCAGCACTCACGATGGCGAAGACGGCATAGGCTGTCGGGATCCCGAGGAGGAACGCCGACGCGAACGCGATAGCCTGGACCGAAAGGACCGCGAGGACCAGTGTGACGTCCCGTATCGAGCCGAAACCGATGGTCATCGTGTGTCTCCCATTATGAGTGGAGTGGGGTGGTTCATTCGGATTGTCCGTGTTTCGGTGTCCTTCCGTACCCGCCGTCGGGTTCCAGGCGCATCGTTCCAGCGGTCCTGCCCCTACAGTTCCAGCGGCCCGAGGCGTTGTTGGGCACTCGCGTACTCCATGACGTTCGAGGGGACGGCCTGTTCGGTTCGTTTCGGCACCACTGCGGGCGAGACCGGCTGGAATCCGGCATCCGAGAGCAGTTCTTCACCCCTCCCACCGACGATGTATTCGATCCACCGGGCGCCGTTCTCCGGGTTGTGCCCCGTGTTCGGCACGGTCATCCCGTAGGCGATTGGGGCGCCGACGTACGTGGTCCCGCCGGCCTCGACAGATGCCTTTGCATAGTGCGTGGCGTACTTCGTATTGGCGACTGAGAGGTCCACGTGTTTCTGCAGGTCCACGGTTTTCACGTCATGGGTCGCACCCGCGGACTGGTACTGCCAGGCGTAGTCCAGTTTCCCGGAGTGTAACTGGCTTATCAGGGCGGATTCGGTACCCGCCGGGACGATGTTGTTCTCGATCATCGTCCGGGCGTGTTCTTTCGAGTAAAGCCGCTGTCCGTCGAGTTCGATGGCCCCCAGTTGCATCGCCATCAGGGCCCGATACCCGTTTGGATCGACCGCCGGATCGCTGTGTGCAACGGACACGTCGTCCCTGCTGATGACGTCGTACCAGGTATCCCTGCCGAACTCCGAGGCGTACTTCGAGTCCTCGGTGTACGCGATTGTCATCGCGTTCGTGGCGAAGATCGTATACCACGACGCGTATTCCGGGAGCACCCTGTCCCGGATCAGCCGGAAATCAGAGACCCCGAGGACGTCTGCGGCCCGGTGTGGTGCGGTCGTGATCTTCCTCGTCGACGCCACCGACCCTTTTGCCTCGCGGTACACCTGTATGCCCGTTGCCTGTTCGAATTCGGGCTCGATCATCTCGAAGGGTGCGGCGAGACTCCCGGCGTGGAAGATGGTCATCTCGTCGGACGATTCCGTCGTCGTCGATGAGCCACCGCCCTCGCTCCCGGCAGATCCTCCCGTACAGCCGGCGAGGCCCATGACTGCTCCCGCACCGATCGTCGACAGGAACCCGCGTCTCGAGCGTTGTGTCGCCATTGACACAACGACCGTTGTGTCGGTCGGGACATAACTGTTTTCCTCTGGGCCACATAGGGACGAGTATGGACCCGGCCTTCGAGGCCCAGTTGCGGGAATCGGGAGTGACCTTTACCGGCGAGGACGCGACGCTCCTCGAGACGATCGACGAGGAAGGGTCACTCAACCGGGCGGCGACGGAACTCGGGCGGTCGTACTCCCACGCCCAGAAGCGACTGGGTCGCCTCGAGGATGCCTTCGGGACGCTCGTAAAGCGGCAACGCGGTGGGGCCGGTGGTGGCGGCAGTACACTGACCGACACCGGCCGGGCACTCCTGGCGAGATTCGACCGCTTGGAGCGCGGGTACGCCTCCGTTGCAGACGTCGCCGAAACGGTCTTAGACGGCGAAGTTCGCGACCGCGACGGGGAGTTGGGCCGTGTCGATACCGCGGCAGGAACGATACGGGCCATCGTCGGACCGGAGATGGAGGAAGTCCACGTAACCATTCCAGCGGACGCCGTCGTCCTCCACGCCCCCGAAGACGTCCCGCCAGCGGACGGGACGAGTGCGAGAAATCGGTTTTCCGGGACGGTCGTGTCAGTAACAGCCGGCGAATCCGTCGCGAAAGTCGCCGTCGACGTCGGTGCGGCGGTACCGCTTTTGGCTGTGCTCACCCACGACAGCGTCGACCGACTTTCCCTCGAGCCTGGAACGCCGGTCACCGCCACGGTTAAGGCAACTGCGACGAGGTGTGCGTCGCGGGCGTGAGGTCCGCCGGGTACACCACGTCCGCCAATCCGCCGTACCACGGTACGAGGTCGTCGGTCTTCCGTCTGACGGGTTCTTATTACCTGCGGGGCAATACCCCGGCATGGACGCGCAGCCTCCCGTACCCGAGGCGAATTTCCCCTCCTGCTGCGCGTCCAATTTCCCGTTTCACGAACGGTTCTATAGTGATTGAGAAAATTATATTCCGGAAGAGGAAATCACACCGACCAGAAAGCCCTTGCCCTGCTCCGGTCGGAGGGAGCGCGAGACGGTTCCCATCTCGCTGCTTCCCGATCGCTTTGCTCACGGGAACCTCGCTGCGGTTCTCACTCACTCCGTTCGTTGTGGTCGTTGCGTCGGCCGCCTTCCCGGAGCGTGGCTCGCCCTTTCAGTCCACCAGGATACTGATTGGGTGTTTGGAGCCTAGCGTATTCGGTGATCGATTTCCATTCAAGCGTTTGCTGGCATTACCGTATCAAGTGTCACAAAGATCGGTAGTCACATTTGACATTCACTATAGGTGTCCCCTCCACGAACTGATACAGATGTCCCTTCCACGAACGATTGCGGGACGAGAACACATCGGTGTGATCCAGAGCAAGAGAGTAGTCCCGGGCTGAATGATACGTTTCATCGGACGACGAAGCAGCCGTTTCATCGGACGACGGACCGGAAAGAGGTGTTCCGACAATAGGTCACGGTACAGACCACCGGATCTACATAGACGTTCGTTGGGGATGGGTTCTACGGCAACAGTGAAAAACTAATCCACCGAACGGCGACGGAGTCCATCGATTGTTGCATCCTGAGCGTTCCGGGCGAGAATATATACCGAGTACATATATCTATATAGTCATCATAGCAGGCTCTTTATTCCTCCACGGGATTCCATCCGGTGATGGCCTCACAGCCAACAGACACGACAATCACTCGCCGGCGCCTCCTCGCAGGTGCGGGAGCGACCGGCCTGGCGATGGTGGCAGGCTGTACGAGTGCGAACCAATCGGACCAGACGAAACTCTCCGGGGACATCGAGATTTCGGGTAGTTCGACCGTCTTCCCCCTGGCAATGGCGGTCGCCGAGGATTTCCAGAAACAGCACCCGGCCGTCAACGTCTCGGTTTCTCGAACCGGCACGGGTGGAGGATTCAAAAATCACTTCTGCCCCGGTCGCTCGGACTTCAATAACGCGAGTCGACCGATCCAGCCATCGGAGAAGGAACTGTGCCAGGAAAACGGCGTCGAGTACCACGAGATGAAGGTCGCCACCGACGCGCTGACCGTGGTGGTGAACAACGACGCCGACTGGGTCGACTGCCTGACACTCGACGAACTCAAACAGATCTGGAAGCCAAACCCGGCCGAGACATGGAGTGACGTGAATTCCTCCTGGCCGGACGCGGAGATAAAGCGCTTCGGGGCGGCCGAGACCTCCGGGACCTTCGATTTCTTCACCCAGAAGGTAATCGGGGAAGAAGGAGCTCACACGAACCAGTACCAGCCGACTGAAAAGGACAACCTCATTCTCCAGGGCGTCCAGGGCTCGAAGTACGCAATCGGGTACTTCGGATTCTCCTATTACTACAACAACCCCGACCAGGTCAAAGCACTGGGCATCGACGCCGGATCGGGGTGCGTCAAGCCGTCGATCCAGACCGCAAAGACGGGGAAGTACCCCCTGTCGCGACCGCTTCTGACCTACGCGAACAAGGCGTCACTCGCCGAACGGCACGTCGCGGAGTTCGCTCGGTTCTACGTGAAGAAAGCCGCAAGCGAACAACTCGTCGCCGAACAGGTCGGGTACGTCCCGATCACCGAACAGAAAATGCAATCCCAACTCGAGGCCCTGAACCAGGTCATCGAGTCGGTGTCCGGGTGAACGGAATCACTGGAATTTTCTTCCTCCCACGAAAACTGACGTTCCAATGAGTCAGACGCCGGGCGGGCCCGATCTGACCGGCGATCGGGGCCTCCAGTCGATCCGCGAGGGGTTCTTCAAGTTCGTCTTCTTCTCCTTCGCGGCGATCACCGTCATCACCACCGTCGCCATCATCCTGACGCTGCTCGTCGATTCCCTCGGGTTTTTCACCCGGTACTCGATCCTCAAGTTCCTCACCGGGACGACGTGGAGTCCGAACCTCGAACCGGTCTCCTTCGGGGTCCTCCCCCTCGTCTTCGGGACGCTAATCGTGACCATCACGGCCGCAGTCATCGCTGTCCCCATGGGAACGCTCACGGCGATCTACCTCAGCGAGTACGCGACGCCGGACACGAGACGGACCCTGAAACCGTTGCTCGAGATCCTCGCCGGCGTACCAACGGTCGTCTACGGGTTCTTCGCGCTCGCCTACGTCACGCCGGTAATCGAGGTCGTCTTCGAGGGAGTCGGCACGTTCAACGTCCTTTCCGCATCGCTCATGGTCGGGATTATGACCATTCCGATGGTCTCCTCGATCTCGGAAGACGCGATGTCTGCCGTCCCCGACTCGCTCCGCGAGGCGGGATACGCGCTCGGGGCGACCAAATTCGACGTCACCACGAAAGTCGTCGTTCCCGCAGCGACATCGGGGATCGTCTCCTCGTACATCCTTGCCATCTCCCGGGCGATCGGCGAGACCATGATCGTGACGATCGCGATGGGGATGCAGCCCTCGCTCCCCGCAGTCAGGTCGGCGGAATTTTTCGGTATCGGCGTCCCGTACGTCCACCCGGGATCGGTCTTTCTCGAATCGGGACAAACCATGACCGCGGCCATGGTCCAGATCGCGAGCGGCGACCTCGCGGGAGGGACCGTCGCCTACAACAGTTTGTTCGCCATCGGCCTCACGCTCTTCGTCATCACGCTCCTGATGAACGTCGTGAGTAACGTCATCTCGGAGCGCTACCGGGAGGAATACTGAGATGAGCGGGGACGCCCCTTCGGAATCGTTCTCGGAGGTGAGCAGGGTCCGGGGACGCGCCTTCTCGATCCTGTCCCGTGCTGCCTCCTGGTTCGGAATCGTCGTGCTCGCGCTCCTGCTGTCGATCGTCGTCGTGGACGCGCTCGGCCTCGATTCCGCCACACCGGACTGGTACGCCGGATTCGCAGCGGGATTCGGGATACCCCTCGTGTTCTTCGCCGCCCTCGTGTACACCCGCCCCTCGCCGACTGGATGGGTGACTGGAAAGGCCCTGGCGGTATTCGTGGGGGGACTATTTGCGACGGGCGGCATCCGCATCCTGTTCGTCGTCTTCGAACCGCACTACTGGTTTTTCGTCTACACCCTTGGGGTATTCCCCGGCGGACTCGCCTATCTGGAGTTACGTCGTCGGGAGTACGACCGGGCACTGCTCGCCGGGGGGCTCCTCTCGATTCTCGGGATAGGTGCAAGTCTTCCGGTAGGAGCCCGCATCCCGGTGTATCCGGTCCCATGGATGGTCTATTTCTGGGCACTCGTCGTTCCGATCGGAGCAGTCCTGGCCCTGGTCCACGGGCGCGGCGAGCGGCGACGGTCCGGGGCCATCTTCGGTGCAGTCCTCGGTGGTGGGCTGATCGCCGCCTTCGGCGTTCCCCCCGTGTCAGGACTCACGCCCGCGTCCGCCCTCCTCATGTATATCGCGCTCGCGATCCCGTACGGCCGGTACGTCGGCATCGTTCTGGAACGGGAACGGGTCGCCTGGCCGGGACTCCTCGCCCCGTTCGTCATCGTCGGCGCCGTCGCGTCAGGTGTCCTCCTGGCCCGGCAGATCGGTACAAAGGGGCCTTCGGTCTGGCTCGACTGGCAATTCCTCACGAGCGCACCGTCGACCGTCCCCGAGCAGGCAGGTCTGTACCCGGCCATCGTGGGGTCTGTGTTCGTCATCGCGATCGTGGCACTCATCTCGTTCGTGGTCGGTGTCGGGGCCGCCATCTATCTCGAGGAATACGCCCCCTCGACTGGTATCGCGGGATCGATCACCCGGGTGATCCGTGTCAACATCTCCAACCTCGCCGGCGTTCCGTCTGTCGTCTACGGGCTCCTGGGACTCGGACTCTTCGTCAACCTCCTCGGGATGGGGCTCGGGGTCGTCATCGTCGCCTCGCTCACGCTCACGTTGCTCATCCTTCCGATCGTCATCATCTCCGCCCAGGAGGCGATCCGGTCGGTCCCCCAGGAGGTCAGGCAGGCCTCCTTCGGCCTCGGAGCGACCGAGTGGCAGACGATTCGGAACGTGGTCCTGCCCCGGGCCATCCCGGGTATTCTCACGGGAACGATCCTGGCCCTGAGTCGGGCGATCGGTGAGACGGCACCGCTCCTCATGATCGGGGCGGCCACGACCGTGTTCAGCCCCCCGGAGACGATCACGAGCCAGGTAAGCGCGATGCCACTCCAGGTATTCTACTGGTCCTTCGCCGCGAAGTCCGCGTTCAGGAAATTCGTCGCGCCAGCGGGCATCGTCACCCTCCTCGCCGTGATGTTGTCGATGAACGCGGTCGCCATCTATCTCAGGAACAGGTACGAGCAGCGTTCGTAACAGGTATCAAGAGTGCGGGAAAAGGAACTACCGTTTCGTATGGAATCACCCACGGGCGAGAACGCCGCGCCGGCCGCGGAGGGGTCGAGTGAGGATTCCAGTTCCAGGCGCTTCTCCGCCGAAGAGCGAGCCATCGATCACGTGCCGGAGGAGGAGACCATTATCGAGGCGCGCGACCTCGACGTGTACTATGGCGAGGAGCGTGCGCTCAACGACGTCGACATTCGAATTCCGGAGAACGAGGTGACGGCGATCATCGGTCCCTCCGGGTGTGGAAAGTCGACGTTCCTCCGTTCGATCAACCGGATGAACGACCTCATCGACGTCGCTCGGGTGGCGGGGACCCTCCGTTTCAAGGGGAAGAACGTCTACGACGACGACGTCGATCCCGTCTCCCTCCGGCGGCGGATCGGGATGGTCTTCCAGGCGCCAAACCCGTTTCCGAAGTCCATCTACGACAACGTCGCCTATGGCCTCCGCATCCAGAACGACACGGAGAACCTCGACGAACGGGTCGAACGCGCCCTGCGTAACGCCGCACTCTGGGAGGAGGTTCACGACCGCCTCGACGAACGGGGGACGAACCTCTCCGGCGGGCAGCAGCAACGACTCTGCATCGCCCGGGCAATCGCCGTCGACCCCGAGGTTCTCCTGATGGACGAACCCGCGAGCGCCCTCGATCCGGTCGCCACGTCGAAGATCGAGGACCTCATCGACGAACTTTCGGAGGAGTACACAGTCGTCATCGTCACTCACAACATGCAACAGGCCGCCAGGATTTCCGATAAGACCGCGGTGTTTCTCACGGGGGGCGAACTCGTCGAATACGGCGATACCGGCCAACTCTTCGAAAGCCCGGAGAACGACAGGGTCGAGGATTACATCACCGGCAAGTTCGGGTGACCGACCGGAGACCACCCGCGAAACGATTGTGGGCCGCCCGAGGTGTGTATTCGAAAGTGCGTTGATTTCGTTTTTAATATGAATGTTCAAGTAGACTATCTAATAGAGATAATATAATTGTTTTACCTCAACATAGTATGATTATACAAGTTTAGTAGTGGAAAGTGGATTCATTATTTCATTTGGATGCATTACATGTTTTGTTTATTATTGAAAATATTTTTATTCTATGTCGTTTATTGTAAAAATATTGTACTAACACGTGCACA
>JBDGTL010000095.1:1980-10095 GCA_042216905.1 Halodesulfurarchaeum sp. | reverse complement strand
CCTCGTCGGTCATGTACGCGAGTCGGGTCGCCTCGCCGGCGAACACCTGCTGGCCCACCATGCCGTCGTCCGTGAGGTTGAAGGCGTACTTGAGCATCCGGATCGAGGTCGGACTCTTTTCGTTGATCGTGGCCGCCAACTCGAGGGCTCGCGACTCGAGGTCCTCGTGGGGGACGACCTCGTTCACCATTCCCATGTCCTCGGCCTCGCGTGCGGAGTAGGTCTTTCCGAGGAAGAATATCTCCCGGGCCCGCTTCTGTCCGATCTGTTTCGCGAGGTACGCCGACCCGAATCCGCCGTCGAAACTGGCCACGTCGGGATCGGTCTGCTTGAACTTCGCGTGTTCCTCGCTGGCGATCGTCAGGTCACAGACCGAGTGGAGGCTGTGGCCGCCGCCAACGGCCCATCCAGGGACGACCGCAATGACCGCTTTGGGAAGGTGCCGGATCTGTCGCTGGACCTCGAGAACGTGGAGGCGTCCAGTATCGGCCGACTCGGATTCGTTTCCCTCGTATTCGTATCCCTCTGCTCCCCGGGCTGCCTGGTCACCGCCCGAACTGAAGGCCCAACCGCCGTCTTTCGACGAGGGACCGTTTCCGGTCAGCAGGACGGCACCGACGTCAGCCTGCCGCTTTGCGTGTTCGAACGCCTGGGAAAGTTCGTCCACGGTGAGGGGGCGAAACGCGTTTCGTTTCTCCGGGCGATCGAATGCGATGCGAAGGACACCCGCCTCCACTGCTCGGTGATAGGTCAGGTCCTGAAAGTCGAACCCGGGAACGGAATCCCACCGCTCCGGATCGAACAGTTCGGATACCATTGTCGTCTCCCCGTTGTCAGTCGGGGCAAATAGGTGCATCCCCTCGCGATCATCCCGCCGGCAGGCAAACGGTTCCTCAGTTGCCGTATAGCTCCTCCAGTCGATTGCCGACCTCCGTGGCGATCTGTTCACGGCGTCGATGACTCCGCTCGGCGTCCGTCGGCACTTCGAGTACCTGCGTTCCGGCTGTCCCGACGGACGATTCCACCGCTCGCTCGAGATCAGCGAGGGTTTCGAAACGGGCGAATTCGAGTTCGTGCATCGACGCCGTGGAAGCGAAGTCGATCCCGTGGGGTGTTTTGAAGTGACGCTCGAACGGTGGATCGAAATCCTCGATCGGAAGCATGTGAAAAATCCCGCCGCCGTCGTTGTTGATCAGGACGATGGTTGCATCGAGATCGAATCGCTCGAGGGCGAGTAATCCGTTCGTGTCGTGGAAGTAGGCAAGGTCGCCAGTAACGATCACGAGTGGATCGTCAGTGACGGAACCCGCACCCAGTCCGGTGCTCGTGATGCCGTCGATTCCACTCGCACCCCTGTTTCCGAGAACGGTCAGAGTATCGGTCCGCGGACGACCGAACCGGTCTAGATCGCGGACGGGCATGCTGTTCGAGACGAAGAGCGTCGTCGGGTCCGGGAGCGACTGCGTGACGGTATACAGTATTTCGCCTTCGCACTGGATAGTGTCCTCGGCCGTCTCGACGAGTTCGGAAACCACCTGCCAGTGTGTCCGGTCGGCCTCGACGAAGCGATCCGCCCAGTCCGACTGTCCCGCCCCCGATCCGGTTCCCTCGACCCGTGACGCCAGGCGGTCGGCGACGGGAGCAGGGGACGCGTTCACCTGTTCGGTGGCCGTGAACTCGGCCTCCCGCCACTCACCCGCCTCGTCGACGAGGACCTGTCGATCCGCCCGATCACGCAGATAGTGTCGCAACACCTTCGAGGTCGGGCTCGCGCCGAAGCGGAGGACCAGGTCGGGGTCCGGCCAGTCGGAGATCGCCTCGGTCCCGAGATACCCGTCGTATCCACCGACCACTGGAGCCTCGGCCGCGTACTCCCCGAATCGAACCCCAGAAAGCGGATCCGCGAGGAGCGGAAACCCCGTTGCATCGCTCAATCGCCCGATCGCCCGGGCGGCCTCCGTATCGTGATTCATCGGGCCGGCGACCACCAGTCCCCTCGATGCGGATTCGATCGACGACCGCAAGGTCTCGATCCGTGATGGTCCCGGACGAGCAGTCTGGGAATCGAACGAGACGAATGGCCCGTCCCTCCCATCGACACCCAGTGGAGCAGCCTGATCCAGATCCGCCGGGACGTCTCCCGCAACCTCGACTGGTTCGAGGGGTTTCTTGAATGGTATGTTCAGATGGACCGGTCCGTTTGGCGTTCCGGATGCTATGGACACTGCCCGCGACACAGTCGTTCGGAGCGACCGCAAGGTCCGTGCTTCGGGACGCGGTTCCGGGAGCGTCCGGGCGTACCTGACCGCCGACCCGTAGAGGCTCGTCTGATCGATGGTCTGGTTGGCGCCACTGTCGTGAAGTTCGGGAGGCCTATCCGCCGTCAGGACGATCAGGGGTGTCCGTGAGTGGTAGGCTTCGATCACCGCCGGATGAAGGTTCGCCGCAGCCGTGCCGGACGTGGTCAGGACAGCCGACGGTCGAGGACTGCGCTTCCCACGACCGACTGCGAAGAACCCGGCCGATCGCTCGTCGAGGTGAGTGTCCGTTTCGATTTCCTCGGACTCCGCGAAAGCGACTGCAATCGGCGTTGATCGACTCCCCGGAGCGATGAGGACCGACTGGACCCCGGATTTCGCGAGTTCGTCGACGATGATCGACCCCCAGAGAGCGTTCCGGTTCGGTGCTGTCATGCTCGACCGCCCATTTCCACGGCGACGCTCGTTCCCACCGAGCGCGTGCGTCGACAGGTCATTGTTCGGTCTCGGACGATCCTCGTTTTAAATGATCGAGAACGGGAGAGAACTTCAACTGGACCTCGTCGAACTCGTCGTCCGGATCGCTGTCCGCGACGATCCCGTTGCCGGCGAATACTGTTGCAGTGCGATCGTTCGCGAGCGCGGATCGAATGCCGACCGCGAACGTTCCATCGCCATTCGCGTCGAACCACCCGACCGGTGCGGCGTACCAGCCCCGGTCGAGCGATTCGAGGCGTTCGATCGTTGCCATCGCTGCCTCCGGCGGGACGCCCCCCACGGCCGGGGTCGGATGCAGACGGTCCACCAATTCGAGGACGTGTGTCGCCTCGTCGACCGTGGCTTCGATACCGGACTGGAGGTGTTGGACGGTTTCGAGTCGCCGGACCCGTCGATCCGAAACCCGCACGTCAGAGGATACCGTCGAGAGTCGGTCCCGGATGTGTTCGACGACAACAGCGTGTTCGGCCTGCATCTTGGGGTCCGAACGGAGGCGTTTGGAGAGTTCGGTACTCGAGACGCCGTCCTCGGAGCGCGGAACGGTTCCGGCGAGCGCGTCAGAATTCACCGACTGCCCCGATTTCGACACGAGTCGCTCGGGAGAGGCACCGAAAAAGACAGCATCACCGGATTCGATTCCCGATTCGTGGGGCGAAAAGGCGAACCGGAAACACCCAGGATACGTTTCGCTCAATTCCTCGTACACTGATCCGAGTGTGAAGGCGTCTCGCAACTCCACCTCGAGCGCGTAGGCGAGGACCGCCTTTTCTAGTGCACCGTCATCAATGGCGGATACGATTTCCCCGACGTGCTCTTTCCACGTTTCGGCGTCGACTCGGGGGGTCGATCTGAGAATTCCGGGAGGGATCTCGGGTGTTCCAGACCCGTCTTCCAGGGCTGTCCGGATCCGGTGTAACTCCGCTTCGGTCGACCGCGTGTCAGGTTCACCCGCGTCAGTGACCGTCACCCACGTATTTTCCTCGGTGATCGCAACCTGCCATCGGGGCAGGACGAACATGGCGGGAGGAAATGCTTCCCAGGGGGTGTTCAGGTAGTTAGCGTCGAAAAACGAGAACCCGCCGAACAGTCTCGGTCGGGCCGGATCTGGTAGGTCCTCCGGGCTGAGTCGGTCGAAGAGTGCGTTCGCCTCGTCCCTGACGTGCTGAAACCTCGCGGGACCGGTCGCAGTTAGTCGTTCTGTAATGCCACCCGTGATTACTGTGGTTTCGTCCGGTCCGGACCAGACGCTTCCAAGGGACCCGAGTCGGTCGATAGCGTCGTATTCAGAAACTCGAGGAAGGGCCCAGGTACTCACGTCTACCGGCGTCTCGATCCGCCCGGACGGCTGCCCCTCGCCAGCGACCATCAGTGAATCACAGGATTTCTGCGGTTTTGAGGCTAACTATATCGGTCTTCCTCCCACGGGTTCGCCGTCACCGAATACCCCCGTCGTTCCCAGTAGCCTCGTTCTGGTTCCGTGAGGAATTCAACGCCCGTTACCCATTTTGCCCCCTTGTACGCGTACCTGTGCGGGGTGATCACCCGGAGCGGACCGCCGTGCTCCGTTGGGAGTGGTTCGCCGTCGAACGCCCAGGAGAAGAGGACAAACGGCCGCAGGCACGCCTCGAGCGAGAGATCCGTCGTGTATCCGTCCATCGCGTGAAAGAGGACGTGAACTGCGTCGTCGCGGACCTGGGCCATGTCGGCGATTGTCTGAAACGGGACGCCGGTGAACGCACGGTCGAACGCGCTCCATCCGGTCACGCAGTGAACGTCCTGGCGCTGCGTCTCGTGGGGGAGGTCCCTGAATTCATCCCAATCGAACTGGAGCGGGTCCTCGACAGCCCCGGTAACGGTGAACTCCCAGGAGTCACGGTCCCACTCAGGGATGTCTCCTTTCGACATGACCGGAACGTCGTCGGTCTCTCGCTGTCCTGGCGGAAGTCTCTCGTCTCCGAACTCCCGATACAGGTCTGTCACGTCCCGTACTGCCATACCCGGGAGTCGGTCGGAACGCCTTTGGGCCTTCCGATTATCAATTATTAGAAAATATATGTCGGTAATACCGAATATTTTCTTTCGAGTTCGAAACAATAACGTATATATTCGTAAATCGTTGCCCCGTCAGGCTTATCAACGGACAGAGCGAACCGACGCTGGATAGATGCCGACGGTGGAATTCAACATTCCGGACCACATCGAGATGCAGATCGCCCAACTCGTCGACCAGGGCGAGTTCGTGAGCCAGGAGGAAGCGATCGAGCAACTCCTGTCGGCCGGGATCAAAGCGTACAAGACGAGTGGACCGGTCGAAGAGGAAGGATCGATGGAGGACGAGGGCGTGATGGGGCACGAAGACGAGTACGTTTTCTGAGGAATTACTGCAATTTCAACCGCGCGATCGTGATGTGCTCACGAGTCCTGTCGGACTGCCTCGGGTCCCATCAGGGGTCTTCCAAGGAGTCCTGTCGGACTGCCTCAGGTCCAATAATGGTGGTCCACGCAGGATGGGACGGGACGAGACCATCCGCCCGGGACAGGTCAGGTGCCATCGAAGTGAGTCAGGGCCGGCCCAGCAAGAACGCCGTGCGATACCCTCCCAACAACACTTAACTCCACGAATTTCTTACTTTCGGCCAACATGCACAAGGACGAACTCCTGGAATTGCACGAACGGATGGTCGAAATCAAAGACCGGTTCATCGAATTCGAGGGGACCTCGAAGGAGGACTTCGCGGCCTACGAACAACTCGACGTCGACCCCTCCCACGTTCACAAATCCAAAAGCGAACACAAACACGCGGTCTTCGTACTTGGAAACGCCATCGCATCGGCCATGAGCGATGGGGAATTCAGCAGTGCGGGCCGACTCAGTAAACGAATGAAAGAACTGGCAGAAGACGCAGAACAGAAGCTGTAGTCCCTCGACGACCGACTCGCGTTCGCCAGGCGTCAGACCGTTCCCGGAAAGTCTTTTACCGGCCTGCACCCATCCGTCTGATATGCAGGAACGCACGGTCGAGCAGGTAGAAACCTGGGAATCTCGGCCGTTCTCCGGTGGATTCTCCGCCCTCCACGACCTCGCAGAGGACTCGTTCACCGGATCGGTCGTTGCCGATGAAACGTGGGTATTCATGTTGAACGGACGGGTGGTCGGGGTCTTCGAGGGATCCATCGACGATCTAGAGGACGCCACCGGGACGATCTACGACGCACCTCACGATTCACTTCCCCTACTCTTCTCGATGCAGGAGCGAGGAGGTGAGACCCGTGCCAAGTACTTCACGAATGATACGCCGCTCGAGGAGGCGGATTCGACGCTCTCGTCGGCTAACTTCACGGGCTACATCGTGCTGTCGGAAAACGTCCTGAGCGGTGATTATTACATCGTGTACTACGGAGGGAAGAAACTCAGCGCAGCCTTCATCGGTCAGAGCGAGCGCCTCCTGACCGGCGATGAAGCCTACGACCGCGCGTCCGGGGAAGTCGGAATTTACGAGGTCAAAGACGTCTCGATTACGATTACGGAAATTCCCGAACCGCCCGAACCACCTGAACCGGAGCGGGAGGACACGAACCGCGATGAATCAACACAGGCGGCTCCCGGTTACGCCCCGACCGGTTCCGAGGAGGACGTCGAGACGGCGTCCACTGATGCCAGGTCAGAAGACGTCGACGCTACCGGACCCGAGTCAGCCTCGGACGAGAGTGTGGAGGACGAAACTGTCGGCGGGGGGTCTGATTCCGTCCCAGAGGTCGATGAGACCATCGAAGCAGCGGACGAGAACGCATCGGAGATTGGCACCGACATCTCCGAATCCGAGGCCGAATCACAGCAATCCGCAGAAACCGGCGGGGAACCGACCACATCCGGGGCCGAGTATCCGTCGTATCCGGGGTTGGACGACGAAAGTCCAATCGAGGCCGCCGAACCCGACGACACCGGTAGAGAACCCGGAGATACCTCACCGCCGGAGGTCGAAGACAGTTCCGATACGGTCGACGGATCGCCGTCCGGGGACTCAGCAGAACGCGAGGACGCAGGACCCGGTCCTGAACCGGCCGATAGTGAGGATATAGATGACACCGACCGAGACGCGGACGAGCAGCAATCGGGCCCAGAACGGTCGGTACCAAGAGAATTCCCAACCGATTCGTCGGACGACACCGGGACGGTTGGTGAAGAGGAGAAACGGCCGATGTTCAGGGAGGAAGAAGCGTGGCGAAAGACGCGGTCGATTCCGGCACTGGATCCCGACCAGACGGTCGATACCCAGGAGGACGACTCCGCGTCCGAACCCGAACCCTCCGGGGCTGAGAACCACGGCTCCACTGGGGAGACGTCCCGAGCCCGCGACCGAAAACCAGGGGTCCCCCGGGAACGGATCGAGGAACTCCAGTCCGCACTCGAGGAACGAGCGGCCCGGATCGAGGAGTTGCGGAACAAACTGGAGCAGGCGAAGTCCGAGCGCGCGGAGGTAACGGACCAACTCGAGACGCTCAGGGAGGAGCGGAACGACCTCCAGGAACGCGTTTCGAACCTCGAGTCGGCCCTCCAGCGGGCGAACCAGCGCGACGGCGTGAATTCGATGGCAACGGAACTCACGCCGGAGGAGGCCCTGGCGGACACGAACCTGTTCGTCAGGTACGAGTCGAAGGGCAAGGCCACGCTTTCCGCGCTTACGGGTTCCCAGGTGGATCCGGACTCTATCAACGATAACCTCCGACTCGAGCATCACACCCAGTTTGAAGAAGCGGAGGTGTCGGTCGAAGGGAAGCCATTCGACGAGTTTCTGGAGTCCTCGAGCGGCTTTCGGTTCGTGACCTGGCTGGTTCGAACGCTGCCTTACGAGTTGCTCGAGTCGGGCGGCCAATCCGGCCTCCAGGCCCTCTACGAAGTCATCCCGAAGATCGACCGGGCTGAGTTCTACGGCACGGTGTCAGGGAAAATGAGCGGGGGGCAGTCCGCGACCGAGGAGTTTGCAGTCGTGGTTCGGGACCGGATGGGCAACCCGCTGATCGTCGCGGAACTCAACGACGAACGGGATCCGGTTCGGGGAGAGGAGATGTCGGGATTGATCGATGCCGCGAATGCTATCGCGAGCGCCGAGGAGTCCCTCTCGGGAGCGTTCTACGTCACCGCTAGTTTCTTCGAACCAGACGCACTCGAGGCCGCGGAAGCGGCCGCCAGTTCCGGCGGGTTGTTCAGTCGATCCAACCGGAAGAGTTTCGTCAAGGCCGCCGGGAAGGACGGGTACCACCTCCTCCTCGTCGAGGATCGTGGCCAGGCCTATCACGTCACCGTCCCGGAACTGTAATCGTCTGCTAGTTGTCGGCGGTGGTCGTGTCCGGAATACAG
>JBDGTL010000095.1:0-1880 GCA_042216905.1 Halodesulfurarchaeum sp. | reverse complement strand
TATATTATAATTAGTGTAACATCGTAAATTTTTAGTATAGTTAAAGTACTATTAATGTAGTATTATCAGTAGTTTTGTATTGTAATATCTGTATTTTAGCATAGTTATTGTATGACTGCAATTACTTTCAAATACAAATTCAATTATTGTAGAGTGATAGAACTATACAATTCGGAAAGTGCGATCGCAAATGCTGTACCGACGGCCAAACCCAATCAGAACTCCTGGCGAATCGAACGGGCGGGTAGGCGGCAACCGAGCGAAGCGAGGGCGCCGCCGGACGAGCGAGCGGGGAGCGGCGCGAGGGCATTCCGGTCGGTACGGGTAGGTCTGTCCGCCCGTCTCGTTGAACGTATTTTAAAAACGGGACAATCAGTCGTATTCTAGAATAGCGGGAGAGATCAGTCGATACCCACCCGTTGTATCGTCCGCATCGGTCGGCCTGTTCGACCTGGGGAGACGCCGATTTCCGTATCGATCGTGTCGGTCCCGCTCGGGCGTTACCCTTCGGCCTCTGCCGGGATCGAGTCGATTTTCATCTCGTCGAGTTTTTCGACGATGCTGTCCATCTTCTCGTCGAGGTCCTCGACGAAGGCTTCTGTGTCTTCAGTGGTGATTGCGCCCTGGCTCGACGGTTCGATGAGGTTTTCCTCCTCGAGGACGCGAAGGGAGTACCGGACTTTGTGATGTGGATACCCCGTCTCGTTCGACATCTTTACGATTCCAATAGGTTCGTTCTCGATTACCATGCGAAGAACCTGGAGATGCCGCTCCAGCATGTCCACCTCCTTCTCGAGTCGATCTATCATGGCATTTGTTAACTTGTCATTAAACCCTTTAAAGGTTACCCTATCAATCGGACGAAGAGCCGCTACAAACCGTTAATACGGGAGTTTTATAACCCTTGTGGGGATTCTCACACGTTGAATGGTGTCATACCGCTCGCAGGGACACGTCGCCTGAACCGGGTGGGGTTCGGGTTTTGGCATCGAAATCGGTTTAGTCCGTGCCGCGGAACAGCATCCCATGACCGTTACTATCGTCGGGGCACAACTCGGTGACGAGGGAAAAGGTGGGGTCGTCGACCTCCTCGGCGAACCCGCGGACGTCGTTGTTCGATACCAGGGCGGCGACAACGCCGGACACACCGTCGTCGAAGATGGAACTGAGTACAAACTCTCGCTCGTTCCGAGCGGTGCTATTCGCGGGAAAGTCGGCGTGCTCGGGAACGGTGTCGTGTTCAACCCCCGTACCTTCTTCGAGGAACTCGACGGGCTCCGCGACCGGGGGCTTGACCCGGACGTCCGCGTCGCAAAGCGCGCACACGTTATCATGCCGTACCATCGGGTCCTCGATGGAATCGAAGAAGAAGCCAAGAGCGACTCGGACCTCGAGGCGGGAACCACCGGCCGCGGAATCGGTCCCACCTACGAGGACAAGGCCGGGCGTCGAGGGATTCGGGTCGGCGATCTGCTCGATCCATCGGTCCTCGAAGACCGCCTCGAGTACGTCGTACCACAGAAGCGCGCCATCGCGGAGGACGTGTACGAAATCGATACTGGGTCCGAATTCGACGTTGAGGAACTCTTCGCGGAGTACCGCGAGTTTGGCGAGCGACTGGAGCGGGAGGGAATCCCGGTCAACGCCGGAGAATTCCTCCACGAACGAATCCAGGCGGGAGCAGACGTCATGCTCGAGGGGGCCCAGGGGACCTCACTCGACATCGATCACGGCATCTACCCGTTCGTCACCTCCTCGAATCCGACCGCGGGGTACGGTTCGACGGGCTCTGGAATCGGCGTGACAACCATCGGTTCGGGCGAGGTCATCGGCGTCATCAAGGCCTATCTCTCGCGGGTCGGGACCGGACCGCTCCCGAC
>JBDGTL010000050.1:0-10136 GCA_042216905.1 Halodesulfurarchaeum sp. | reverse complement strand
TCCTGAAGGATGATTTTTCGTCCTCTTACGGGTGATCAGCGCACCGGAGGGAGCGCTGGGTTTCGAAATCGAGATATCGGGTTCATGTGTTGAACGTACCACTCGAGAGTGTCCAGAAATTTAGACAATTAAATATAGTACGTTACATTTTAATTTTAGTAATTATGTTTTATATATTAATTAGTTTTATATCGAGTATTGTTATATATTGATTATATTTATAATTGATAATGAATTCTATCGTATGTTTAAATGTATATTTTTTAAACTCGATTAATACAATATTATATATTGTCTGTTTTAGTATATTAATAAATTCTCTATTAATATATTTTGTCTAAATTCTATTTTATATAATGAGTTTTCTTTCATATTTGGTACCCATCGGTGGGACAGAATGCGATGTAAATTCACTCGGAGCGATTCTCCGACACGGCAGCGCCGGCCGAGGCCGAGGCACTGGCTCCGGTACTATTCTGATCCCCCCACATCGTCCCGACGTGCTTCCCGTCGTGATAGACCAGAACGGTCCATCGGTCCTCGCCAGCAGGAATACGCATACTGGCATTGTACCTGGCGTACGCCGTGCAGTTCCGCTCCGGTTTGTCCGTGGAGACGGTCGGGACCCGGAGGACGAAGGCGGACTCGTTCGTTCGCTCGAACGTGGGTTCACCGATGGTCCGGGAGGCGTCCGCGAGCGAAACGTTCCGCTCGTAGTCGATCAGGACAGTGGAGCCGTCGTTCCGGACCCTGATGGACGTGTTCGACATGAAATCACCGGTGCAGGTCGTCCCGGCCGAACGAAATGCAATGAGTTCTGCCGGAGTGGCGGTCTCCTCGCCGAGGATCGAATGGATCGGAACCGCTCCCAGGGCGAATCCGGCCCCGACGAGGACGAACACGACCGAGAATCCGAGCAACAGGCTCCCGACGGTCTTCGGCTTCATACCCTCGTCTATCGGAGAGGTATAAAAGTGCTACCGGAGGCTACAAAACGTATTGTACACACCGGAATACCGGACCCGACCAGATCCGACCACACGCGGTCCCGACGCTATCGTGGTATTTCGTCACAATCTCGGTATCTCGTCACAATCTCGGTATCTCGTCACAATCTCGGTATCTCGTCACAATCGTGGTCTCACGACACAATCGTAATCTCACGACACATTCGTAATCTCACGACACAATCATTGTATAATGTCGCGATCGTGGTTACGTGTGGTTCGGAAAGGGTTCCAGATCCGAGCCGTGAACAGGTGAAACGGTCGCGACGACTGATTCGATACCGGCTGATTCGATATGCCGATTTACGCGGGACTGCCCTCGTCCGGCCTCGGTCGGGGACCCCGTCGACCACCGAGCGTGACGACCCAGAGGATCCCGAGACCGAGGAAATACGCCAGCGCGATGGGGATTGCGATGAGGAGCATCGTGTAAAGGCTGTCCGGGGTGACTAATGCGCCGAAGACGAAGAACCCGAGGACAGCCACCCGCCACCGCCTGCGCATCGTCCGGTAGGAGACGATACCGCCGCGGTGGAAGAGCCACATCGTGACCGGAATGTCGGCGAGGAGTCCGATCCCGGCGGTGGTGAGGAACACCATCCAGAAGAAGTTGTTCACGCGATAACTGATCGTCATGCCCGCGCGGAGGGCGTCCTGGACCAGGTAGGAAATGAGGGTCGGAGCCACGTAGAGATAGCCCACCACACTCCCGACGATCAGGCCGACGACGATCGACGTGCCCCAGAAATACAGCGTCTCGCGGTCCCCGCGAATAAGACCTCGCTCCTCGAGCGCAGGCCAGGCGTAGTAGAACACCATCGGAAGGGTCACGATAGCCGCGAGGACCGTCGCGATTTTGACCTCGAAGACGAGGGCCTCGACCGGGTGTAAGGTGATCGGCCACTGCGTCTGTGCCGGGTCGGGCCTGATATCGGGTGGGATCCGTGAGATGAAGTCCGCCCGAATCATGCCGATTCCACCGCGGTACAGGAACGCGAAGATGCTCGCCATCACGATCATGAAAACGGCAGTGATTCGGAAGGCCCGCGAGCGAAGGCTGTCCAGGATGAAGGCGATGTCGTAATAGTACCCTCCGATGTCATCTTCGGTCGTCTCGTCCTCGGTAAATGCGTTGACCATCCCGGCGGTCGTACTGGTAATCGGATTCCCGGACTCGGTTTCCTCGCCGTCCGCCGAGTCCTCACTGCTCGTCCCGGTTTCGGCCTCGTCTGTCGCCTGGACCTCGTCGAACCGATCGAGAATCGCCCGGGCCTTCTCCGGGTCGTCGGCCTCCATCGCGGTCCTCGCGGCCGACACTGCATCGTCCTCCTCCATGTTCCGGAAGACCTCCTCCGGCGCGGCCCGGACGCCCTCCGCCCCTTCGACCTTCGAGAGGTCGAGCCCGAACTCGTCGACGTAGGGATCGCCGACCGACTCGGGCTGAACCCGTCCGATTGCGCGGTAGAGGATCAACAGCGCGGCGAGAACGGCGACGAAGAGACCGAACACCACAGTGACGACCAGGACGGCGACGCCTTCGGGCAACCCCAGGAGTCCTCCGACGGTGGGCATCGGGCCCGGCCGGAGGGCCGCCGGCAGGGTGGAAATGACGCTCCGGTTGATGGTTCCGATACCGTCGACCTGGAAGAACGCGTACGCCAGGCCGGCGCCAAGAACTCCTGCGCCCAGAACGAGATTCCACCGACTCCGGAGGACGGCGAAGAGGTCGAGCCGGCGACTCCCCCGTTTCGCCTTCGTCACGACCTTCGCGAGGTAGAGGCTGAAGCCATAGAGCACGAGGAGCGGAAGGGCCCACATCATCTGCGTGAAGGGGTCGGGGGGCGAGAACAGCGCGCCGAAGGTGAAGATGAGGACCACCGCGTACTTCCAGTAATCGCGGAACGTCTCGTAGGGAACGATCCCGGAGTACGAGAGCGCGGTCATCGCCAGCGGGAGTTGGGCGGCGAGACCGAAGGAGAAGGCGAGCACCATGATGAACTGGGTCCAGTGGACGATGGAGTAAAGTGGCGCGAGCCCGGCGGCCATGGCGTTCCCTGCCAGGAACCTGAACATGATAGGGAAGAAAAGGTAATATGCGTAGACGATCCCGAAGACGGCGAGTGTGAGGGACAGGACGCCGATTACCCAGAGTTTCCACCGCGCGACGTGGACGTCCGGGATGAACTCCCGCTCCGCCAGCGGTTCCTTGGCGTAGTATCCGAGAACCGGGAGGGCGGTAACGATCCCGAGGGCGAGACCGATCTTGACCTGGAGCAATATGACGTCGAAGGGCGTCTGTGCAATAACGGAGGCGCCGCGAACCAGTAGGTCGGCCTTGAGTGCCGGCCAGATGTAGGCCCGCATGGCCACGATCCCGAGGAGAAGCCCGAGTACGAAGGCGATGAACACCTTCTGGAGTTTCTCCTGGGCAGCCCGGAGGACGAGGCCGATGCTCTCCCTGCCCCGGTTGATCGCACGAGCGGTGTCCTCGTCGATCGCTCCGCTCATCAGGTGAGCGTTTCCAAGTCCGCGTTATCAATCTTCTTCTCTCGGGGCCGACAGACCGGGTGGAACGCCACCGAGCGATAAAAAAGCCCATAACGACCCGACGTCCTACTCCAGAGCACATGTCGGGGGACCGGGAATCAGACGAGGACGACTCGGACGAGGAGACATCCGAGATCAATCCCGACCGAATTCCACCGGATGTCGACGCCGAGGAGGCCCCCGAGGACGTGAGTGCACCCCCGTTCGACGAGATTACCTACACCCCAACCGGATCGGACCCCAAAGAATCCGACACGGTCGACGAGGAGACCGAGGATCCACAGCCAGGGGAAGAAGACGAGGACCGAACGGAAGGAAGCCAGAGAGCGGGCCGAAACGAGGACGATGGAGGAGACGAGCACGAGGAGAGAGTGGAGACAAATGAGAACGATTATTCGACGAAAGGAGAGGGGGATTTCGAACTAAGTGAAGACGAAGGTGGACTACGTAGGAGCGATAATGAACAAATAGAGAGTGTAGACGGGGACGGAGACGAATATGTCGATAGCGAGGGAAAAGAGGGAGAAGACGAGAATGTAGATAACAAAACAGACAACGGTAAAAAAGAAGATCTTGAGGACGAATCAGACGAGGGTGAAGAATTGGCTGGAGTAGAAGTAGAAGGTGACGAGGAAGCCGACCACGCTGGCGACGCGCAGGTGGAGATGCACGACGACTATACCCCGGTCGAGCGGAAGGCGGGGCCCGAATCCGACGTCGAGCAGCCACTCGCCGATCACGTCGAGGAGATGATCAAACGGCTCGGAATCGTCGTCGTCGTCGCGGGCGCCGTGAGCCTCGCCGCGTTCCCCTTCGGCGAGGACTTCATCACCTTCCTCTGGTATTCGGTCCTCCCGCGCGGGGCGGCACAGCCACACGTCTATCACCCACTCGAGCTGATCATCACCCAGCTCAAGGCCGCGAGTTTGCTGGGCCTGGTCCTGGCCCTGCCGGTCTTCGTGTACGAGACCTACGCGTTCATGCGACCGGGCCTCTATCCCCACGAGCGCCGGTACTACCTCGCGGCGGTTCCGACGAGCCTCATCCTGGCCTTCGTGGGCCTTCTCTTCGGCTACTTCATCGTGCTCCCGGCCGTCATGAGTTACTTCCTCTACTACTCCCGGGACGTGGTGAATATCGCCTTCGCCCTGGGCCAGACCTTCAACCTGATGTTGATCCTCCTCGGCTACCTCGCCATCGTCTTCCAGATTCCGCTCTTCATCATGCTCGCGATCATGATGGGCCTGACGTCGCGGACCTGGCTCGAGAACCGCCGGCTCATCTTCTGGGGTGCCTTCCTCGGGATCTCGTTCCTCTTCAGCCCCGACCCGACCGGCATGGCACCCATCCTCATCGCAGCAACGATGATCGCCCTCTTCGAAGGAACCCTGCTGCTGCTCCGGTGGACGAATCGCGGGTGACATCCTCGGGGGCACAGTATATAATAGGGGGTGTCCCACGCCGACGCTGTGTGGCGACGGGCCGTCCCCAATCGTTTTGCGCTGGGCCGCAAAGTGAGACCCGATGGAGTTGGAGGCGATCCCGGGCGTCGGGACGAAGACCGCCGCGTCGCTCAGGGAACTCGAGGACCCGACCACCGCGATCGAACGCGGTGACGTGGCGACGATCGCGACCGCGCCGGGGATATCGACCGGCAAGGCAGCGCGAATCGTCCGGGGGGCGATCCGGGCCAGGCACGACGATCCCGGCGGATTTCTCGCGACGGACAGGGCCGGGGAGATCTACGGCGAGGTGCTCTCGCTCCTCCAGGATCGCGCCGTCACCGACTTCGCCACCCACCGACTGGAGACCATCTATCCGAGCGCGGTTCCCGATCGCATCGAGGAGGTACAGGACATCGCCCGGACGGCCATGGAGCGCTCGATCGACGAGGAGGTCCTCGCGGCCCTCGCGGACGTCGAACCCCCAACGGCACCGCGGGACGTGACGGTCCGGGACCGGTGTCTGGCGACGACCGACGCGGAGACGTACAGTACGGCCACCGAGGCCGTCCCCGAGGTGAGCGTGGAAATCGTCGAGGACGCACGGGACCTGGCCGAACTGGCGCGTGGGTACTCGACAGTCGTCGCCCTCGAACAGCGCTTCGCCGGAATCGACGTCGACGGGGACGTCAGGGTCGAACCGGACGCACTCGAGAACCCGGTCGAGATCGTCCCCGAACGGACGCTGTCGTTCTTCGCCGCGAATCGCGCCTCGATCCGGAATGCGATCGCCGTCCATCGGGCCTCGGACCTCGACACCGATCTCGACCTCGAGGTGCTCGACCGGGCACTCGACCGGCTCGACGACGATGGAACGGTGTCCGGGGACCGCGAACTCGAACGCCTCGAACGGGCCACAGCGGAACTGGACGCCGCCGTGAATACGGCCGAGTCGGTCGCGAACGACCGGTTGAAGGACGCCATCGCCGAGAAGGACGTGACAATCGAGGGCGCGGACCTCCTGTCGCTCGTCGAACGTGGTGCAGGGGTCGACTCCCTGCTGGAGCGCGAACTCGCAGCGGAGTTCGACGACGCGGTCGAGGACGCACGCGATCACCTGATCGATTCCCTCGACCTCCGCGAGGACGAGGCCGACATCGCCCGACGGGTCTTTCCCGACGCTCCCACGTATCCGGTCGAGCGGGACGAGGACGCGGTGAGCGAACTCGACACCACAGTACGCGGGAGGCGGGACAGGCGGGCAACGAAACTGAAGCGCGACCTCGCATCCGACCTGGCAGACCGGCGTGGGGCAGTCGAGGACCTGGTCCGGGACGCACTCCACCTCGATTTCGAACTCGCGATCGCCAGGTTTGCACGCGACTTCGAGTGTACGCTCCCGGAGCGCTCGGGCAGGGGATTCGAGATCGAGCAGGGTCGCTGTCCGCTGCTCGAGGAGCCATTCGAGGAGATCGAACCAATCGATTACGCCGTCGACGACGTCGCTATCCTCTCGGGCGTGAACAGCGGGGGGAAGACCTCGACGCTCGACCTGGTCGCGGTCGTGACCGTGCTTTCCCACATGGGCCTCCCGGTGCCGGCGGCGTCCGCTCGCGTTCCCGAGGTGGCGGAGTTGCACTACTACGCGAAGACCCAGGGAACGCTCGACGCGGGAGCCTTCGAGTCCACGCTCCAGGACTTCGCGGCGCTGACCGAGGGGACCCGGCGAAAACTCGTCCTCGTCGACGAACTCGAAAGCATCACCGAACCGGGCGCCTCGGCGAAGATCATCGCCGGTATCCTCGAGACGCTCGATGACGGAGGCGCCACCGCCGTCTTCGTCTCACATCTCGCATCACAGATTCGATCCGCCGCCGAATTCGAGGTAACGGTCGACGGCATCGAGGCTCTCGGACTCGAGGACGGGTCCCTCAAGGTGGATCGATCCCCGGTGAAGGACCACCTCGCCCGCTCGACCCCGGAACTCATCGTCGAGAAACTGGCGACGGGTGATGGAGACGGACCGGACGACGGTGAGGATGGTGACGATCGTGACGATCGGATCGCCTTCTACGAGCGCCTCCTCGAGAAGTTCTGAACGGGGTACGTTCTGAACGAGGTACCAGGCGGTGCGTGCGGTGGACGTCCGAGGGGAGGGGAGGGGAAGGAGGTAAGGAGGGTGGGAAGAGGTAGGAGGGGTGGGAGGGAGAGGTAGGGGGAGAACGGGAAGGAAGAAGGGGGAGGTGGGGAGTGAGGTAGGGGGAGAACGGGAAGGAAGAAGGGAGGGGGTAGAGAGGGAGGGAGGGAGGGAGGGAGGGCGTCGGCAGAACCCGTGAGGCCGTCTGTGCCTGTATCCCGGGTATAGCCGGTGTCGTTCCGGTGAACTGGCGAAGGGTTAAGTAGCTTCGCAGGCTCGGTGAAAGTGATGGCCGACGACCGGGACGAGGGGATGCTCTCCTGGGACGAGTCGATCTTCAGGGACGAGCACGTCTTCGAGATCGACTACGTCCCCGAGGTCTTCCGGCACCGGGAATCGCAACTCGAGACGTTGAAGTACGCACTGCGGCCAGCGACACGGGGGTCACGTCCCCTGAACGTGATGATCCGGGGACCCCCTGGGACCGGGAAGACGACCGCGATCCAGAAGGTGTTCTCGGAACTCGACACCCAGCCAGGCGTCCGGGCCGTCCGGGTGAACTGCCAGGTGGATTCGACCCGGTACGCCGTCTTCTCCCGGGTGTTCGAGGCCCTCTTCGATTACGAACCGCCCTCCTCGGGCATCTCGTTCAAGAAACTCTTCGGTCAGATCGCCGACGCGCTGGTCGAGGAGGAGACGGTCCTCGTCGTGGCGCTCGACGACGTGAACTACCTGTTTTACGAATCGGAGGCCTCGGATACGCTTTACTCCCTCCTCCGGGCCCACGAGGCCCACCCGGGGACCAAGATCGGCGTGCTGGTGGTCTCCTCCGACCTCGAACTCGACCTCATCGAGGACCTGGACAGCCGAGTCCAGAGCGTCTTCCGCCCGGAATCGGCGTACTTCCCGGTCTACGATACGACCGAAATCGTCGACATCCTCCAGGACCGCATCGACCGGGGATTCCGTGACGGGGTGGTCCCGTCGACGGTCCTCGATACGGTGGCGGACCTCACCGCGAACACCGGCGACCTCCGTGTCGGGATCGACCTGCTCCGGCGGGCGGGGCTCAACGCCGAGATGCGGGCGAGTCGACAGATCGAGGAACAGGACGTCGAGGAGGCGTTCGACGAGGCAAAACACGTTCACCTCTCGCGGAACCTCCGCTCGCTCTCGGGCAACGAACGCGCCCTGGTCGAGGTAATCGCCGAGGAGGACGGCGAGCAGGCCGGTGACGTGTACGAGTCCTTCCACGAGGAGACCGACCTCGGCTACACCCGGTACACCGAGATCGTGAACAAACTCGACAAACTCGGGATCATCGAGGCGGAGTACGAGAGTCTCGAGGGGCGGGGCCGCTCTCGCACCCTGCGTCTGGCACACGACCGCGAGGCCGTCCTCGATCAACTCTGATCGGGGCGAATGGCCGGACGAAACAGGCGATGCATCGAGTCTAGACGTGCCCGGACGAGACTGGTCCGATCCGCGGGGGGACGAACGGACGCGGTTTGTTTCTCGAGTCGGAAGTGGTCGGATCGAGACAGCACCCACGCCAGTAGTGTTTTCCCCGCGGCCGCGTTCCTGTGGGTATGGGCGAGTTATCCGCCACCTTGCACACGACGGAGGGCGACGTCGAGATCGAACTGTTCGACGACCGGGCACCACGCACCGTGACGAACTTCGTCGGGCTGGCGACGGGCGAGAAAGAGTGGGAGCATCCAGAGACCGGCGAGACGGTCGACGGCGAACCGCTCTACGACGACGTGCCCTTCCACCGGATCATCGACGGGTTCATGATTCAGACCGGCGCCCCGACCGGGACCGGTCGGGGCGGCCCGGGGTACACCTTCGAGGACGAGTTCCACGACGACCTCCGGCACGACGACGCAGGGATCGTGAGCATGGCGAACAGCGGTCCGGACACCAACGGCTCGCAGTTCTTCATCACCCTCGACGCCCAGCCCCACCTGGACGACCGCCACGCCGTCTTCGGGACGGTCACGGACGGGATGGACGTCGTCGAGGACATCGGTTCGATCCCGACCGACGGGCAGGACCGGCCCGAGAAAGACGTTCTGCTCGAATCCGTCACGGTCCACCGGTAACGGGCGACGCGAGCAGTCGGGACGACCCGTGAACCCGGCGGCCTCGGAAAACACGCGGAACCTGGGACATCGGCCAGTTTGATATCGAAGGGCGTTCATGGTTCTTTCATGCCGAAATATCTCGATACCGAACCGGACCTGGGGGAGCACGAGTCAATCGCCGCCGAGTATCCCGCCGAGACGTACCTCGTCCGACAGGAGGAGCCGGAGGGGTCGGGCGCGACGTTCCGGTTCGAGACACCGGCGAGGGAACCGATCGAGTTCGGGGACGAAACGCGGGCCACCCTCTTCGCCGACCTGTATACCGCACTCGGAGGGATCCGGATCGGCGAGGGAGTCGGCGAGTACGGGATCCCGGTCCAGGTCGCGGCGGCGGGAAAGGCGGCCATCGCGTCGTACATGTACGCCGTCTGGGAGCAATCCGCGACCCAGATCGCGGGGACCCTGGACGTGGATCGCGAGACGGTCATTCGATATTTCGAGCGCATCCGCGCCCGTGCGGAGGACGAGAAGGAGCAGTACGAGGGGAGTGAAACGCCCCCGGGCGAGGCGGCCTGATCGAGGTCGACGGAGTCGTTTTCGCGAGGCGAAAGCCCCAAACCGACTGCAAGCGAATCAAGCGGTGCGCGAGGGTAGCCAAGCGGCCAACGGCGGTGGGCTTAAGACCCGCTCCCGCAGGGGTCCGAGGGTTCGAATCCCTTCCCTCGCAGTTTCTCGACGAACGGAGCGAACGGAGTGAGTGGAGTGAGGCGTGAAACTGTGTGGCGGATTTGAATCAGAGAACGAAGCGAACGAAGTGAGCGAAGTGACCGTGGTTCGAATGCGTCCTCACAGTTTCTCGAGGTTTGGTGTGATTTTCGAGGGTGTCTAATCTCACTATACAGTACGAGTATTTCAG
>JBDGTL010000003.1:0-10152 GCA_042216905.1 Halodesulfurarchaeum sp. | reverse complement strand
TCGTCCGGCGGCGCCCTCGCTTCGCTCGGTTGCCGCCCGGCTCGCCCTTTCATTCGGCCAGGTGATTGATTTGTAACGGCAGTAAAGGTCATTATATAATGAGTAGAACGCTCCCGGGCTGACGGGTCACTTCGACTCGCGGGTCGCTCCCGACTCGCGGCTTCGCCGCTCGCTCGTTCCGAGACTCCCTCGCTCCGCTCGGTCGTCTCGTGCTTCGAAAACCGGGATTTAACCACCCACCCATCGATTCGGAGGATATGCGAATCGCGATACTCGCCCACGAAAAATTCCCCGACCGCGCCAAAACCGCGGTCGGACTCCTCCGGTACTCGAGTGACGAGGTCGTGGCCGTGCTCGACCGCGAATCGGCCGGTGATCGCGTCCACGATTACATTCCGGGGGTGCAGGACGCCCCGATCGTCTCGGACATGCGGGAGGTCCCCGGGGCTGTTGACGCGCTCGTCATCGGCATTGCCCCGATCGGGGGCGGATTCGACGAGTCCTGGCGATCGGACGTCCGGACGGCGATCGGCCGGGGATGTGACGTCATTTCGGGACTCCACTACTTTCTCGAGGACGACGAGGAGTTCGCGTCTCTCGCTGCCGAGCACGACGTCGACATCTGGGACGTGAGAGATCCCTCGGCCGACCTCACCGTCGCCGAGGGGGTGGCCGACACCGTCGACGCCACCGTCGTCCTGGCGGTCGGGACGGACTGCTCGACGGGAAAGATGACAGCGAGCAAGGAACTCACGCTCGCCGCCGAGGAAGCGGGGTACGACGCGGCGATGGTCCCGACGGGGCAGACCGGGATCATGATCGAGGGGTGGGGTATCCCCGTCGACCGGGTCGTGAGCGACTTCGCCGCTGGCGCAGTGGAACGGATGGTCCTCGAGGCCGGAGACGACCACGAGTACCTCTTCGTGGAGGGCCAGGGGAGCATCACGCACCCGGCGTACTCCGGGGTGACGCTGAGTATCCTCCACGGTGCGATGCCGGACGAACTGGTGCTCTGCCACCGGGCAGACCGCGAGGCGATCCACGGGTACGAGTCCTTCTCGCTTCCACCGATCGGCGAGTACGTTTCGCTCTACGAGTCCGTCGCCGGGCCGGTCGCCGACTCGGAGGTGGTCGCGGGGATGCTCCATACCGGGTCGATCGACGGCGACGACGGTGCTCGGCGTGCAATCGAGGACTACGAGAACGAAGTGGGCGTCCCGGCGACCGACCCGATCCGGTTCGACGCCGCATCGATCCTGGAGGCGGTCCTGTGACGCTCGAGGCGTCATTCGAGCGGGTCGAATTGCCGCTCGAACACCCATTTACAATCGCCCGGGGCACGACGGAATCCGTCGAATCCGTGGTGGTGCGAATCGAGTCCCCGGCGGGACCGACGGGAATCGGCGGGGCGTCCCCATCCGCCAGATACGGGGAGACTTTCGACACGGTCGAAGCGGTGCTTCCGGATTTGCTCGCGGTGCCCGAGCGGGTCGGTGACCCGTTCGAACTGGAGCGGATCGAGCGGCAGATGGACGAGACTGTAGCCGACAATCCGGCGGCGAAAGCCGCCGTCGACATCGCCCTCCACGACCTTATCGGGAAACTGACGGACCAGCCCCTCTACCGGTACCTGGGACTCGATCCCCGGGATTCGGTAAAGACGTCGTACACGATCGGAATCGACGACCCGGCAGTGATGCGGGAGCGAGCCGAGGCAGTGGTAGCCGCGGGGTTCGACACGCTGAAAGTGAAAATCGGTGGTGGTCGGGACGTCCAAACCCTCGACGCGATCCGCCAGGTGGCTCCCGACGCCACGATCAGGGTCGACGCGAACGAGGCTTTCTCACCCCGGGAGGCACTGGAGACCATCGACCGGATCGCCGGATACGACGTCGAATTCGTCGAACAACCGGTACCCGCCGGGGACAGGGAGGGCCTCCGTTTCGTCCACGAGCGCTCTCCAGTGCCGATTGCCGTCGACGAGAGCCTGCTCCGGGCCACGGACGTCCCGGACGTCGCCGACAGGACCGACATCGTGAACCTGAAGTTGATGAAAGCGGGCGGGATCCGTGAAGCCATCCGGATCGTAACCACTGCACGGGCCCACGGCCTCGAGGTCATGGCCGGGTGCATGATCGAATCGAACGCGTCCATCGCTGCCGCGGCGCATCTCGCACCACTGCTGGATTACGCTGACCTCGACGGGTCCCTCCTGCTCCAGGCCGATCCGTACGATGGCGTCCCGTTCGACGACGGGGTAGTCGATCTCTCGACCCTGGATCGGCCCGGGACCGGCGCCGTAGTACGTGAGTAATCGGTGACCCATCACCGTATCGTGTGAGAAACTTCCTCGATATCGTGAATCCCGCAGGAAATCTGTCGGAGCGGACGGTTTTGCCTCCTCGTCCGACACCTTCCAAGTGAGCGGTGACCGGGAGAAATCACGAGACACCTGGGACAGAAACCCGCCGGACGGGTGTGGCTGCCTCGAGGTGGGGGACGCGCGCTCGGAGCACCGATCCCCACAACGAGTGGACGGGACGTCCGGCGATGGCCACAAACGGTGACGTTGACTCGCGATATGATTGGGCCGATTCGGGGGAAGGACGAGGTCGGGTCAGCCCTTGTCTCTTTTCTTCTTCCCTCATTCCCCCTTCCTTGCCTCCTCGCTCCCTCTCCCTTCCACTTCCCTCTCCTTCCCTGCCTCCTCGCTCCCTCTCCGTTCCACCTCCCTCTCCTTCCTTGCCTCCTCGCTCCCTCTCCGTTCCACCTCACTCACGTCGTCAGACTGCCCAGTGCCGCCGCGGTCTCAATACACTTATCAGTGAATGCCTCCCTACCCCGGCCCATGAGTACGGTCACGGTTACGCTTCCCGACGGCTCGACGCTCGAGGTGGAGCGGGGAGCCACTGTCGAGGACGTAGCGTTCGAGATCGGCCCCGGACTCGGGCGCGACACAGTCGCCGGGAAGGTCGACGGCGACCTGGTGGCGAAGGAGGAGCCACTCGAAACTGACGTCGACCTCGAGATCGTGACCGAGGATACAGCGGAGTACCTGGACGTGCTCAGGCACACGGCAGCACACGTCTTCGCCCAGGCGCTCCAGCGTCGGTACCCCGGGGCGAAACTGGCGATTGGCCCCGCCACCGACGACGGGTTTTACTACGACGTCTCCGGAGTCGACCTCGACCAGGACGACCTCGAGTCCATCGAGGCCGAGATGGACTCGATCATCGAGGCGGATTACGACGTCGAGCGGGTCGAACGCTCCCGCGAGGAGGCCTTCGAGACGTTCGAGGACAACCCCTACAAGCGGGACATCCTCGAGACGGAAGCCGCCGGTGAGGATCCAGTTCCGTTCTACCGCCAGGACGGCTGGGAGGACCTCTGTCAGGGACCCCACGTCGAATCGACCGGGGTGATCGGTGCTGTCGAACTGCTCAACGTCTCCGCGGCGTACTGGCGGGGGGACGAGGAGAACGAGACACTCACCAGGGTGTACGGAACGGCCTTCCCCACCGAATCGGAACTCGAGGACTTCCTCGAACGCCGCGAGGAGGCCAGAAAGCGGGATCACCGCCGACTGGGCCGGGAACTCGAACTCTTCTCGATCCCGGACGTTACCGGTCCGGGCCTCCCGCTCTATCATCCGAACGGAAAGACGATCCTTACGGAACTCGGGGACTACGTCGAGGAACTCAACCGCGAACACGGCTACGAGTACGTGGAAACGCCACACGTCTTCCGCACCGAACTCTGGCAGCAATCGGGCCATTACGAGAACTACGTCGACTCGATGTTCCTCCTCGACGTCAACGACGAGGAATACGGCCTCAAGCCGATGAACTGCCCGGGTCACGCCACCATATACAACCAGACCACCTGGAGCTATCGCGACCTCCCCGTCAGGTACGCGGAGGACGGGAAAGTCTACCGCAAGGAACAGCGCGGCGAACTCTCGGGCCTCTCCCGCGTCTGGGCGTTCACCATCGACGACGGCCACCTCTTCATCCGGCCGGACCAGATCCAGGAGGAGGTCGAGACCATCGTGGACATGATCTTCGAGGTCCTCGAGACGTTCGACCTCGACGCCGAGGTCTCGCTTGCGACCAGACCGGAGAAGTCAGTCGGCAGCGATGCGATCTGGGAGACGGCCGAGTCCCAATTGAAAGACGTTCTCGCGGACCTCGGCCTCGATTACGACCTCGAAGCTGGCGACGGGGCGTTCTACGGCCCGAAAGTGGACTTCGGCTTCGAGGACGCCCTGGGCCGGTCCTGGGACGGGCCGACCGTCCAACTCGACTTCAACATGCCCGAACGCCTCGACCTCGAGTACACCGGGGCCGACAACGAATCTCATCGCCCCGTCATGATCCACCGGGCACTGTACGGCAGTTACGAGCGGTTCTTCATGGTCCTCATCGAGCACTTCGACGGGAAGTTCCCGCTCTGGCTCGCACCCGAACAGGTCAGGATCCTCCCGGTGTCGGACGATAACCTGGAATACGCACACTCCGTCGCCGAAACCCTCGAGGACCACGATTTCCGGGTCGACGTCGAGAGCCGGGACTGGACAGTCGGGAAGAAAATCCAGCAATCCCACGAGGACCGGGTTCCCTACATGTTGATCCTCGGCGACGACGAGGAGTCGGACGGGACGATCTCGGTCAGGGACCGGACGGAACGAGAGGAAAAAGACGTCGCCCTCGACGCGTTCCTCGCGCACCTCGAGGACGAACGGGAAGCGAAGCGGACCGAGCCCGATTTCCTCGGATAAGTCGCGGTTCAGTCTCCCGATTCTCGGTGGGACACCTGGTTCTCGCCAGTTGACTCGGAGGTGAGGGCGCCCTGGACCGTTCGATTGTTGCAGGGGGGGTGTCGGGGTAGATTGCTCTATTTGTCCCGGGCCGAGCCCAGTGGAAGAAGCGGAGGTTCCCCTATTATAAAAATCCCCTCTGCGACCTCCCCAGTTTCACATGTACCTATGCGATTTACGATAGTATCACAGTTCATCATGCGATGTACATTTCACTCTGCGATTCACCCCAGGCTCCATATTTCACGTCTCACCCGTCTCGTCTCGCGTTCGTCTCCGCTCGAAACTCGATCACTGCAACACGCCCGTCCGGACCGAAAGCCGGTCGGGTGTCCGGTCGTCGATCACCTCTCGGATCGCGGGGTCAAAGACTGACTCGGAGGGATCACCCGGGGCACCGGAGAATCCAAGAAGGCACTCGGGGGACGGTTCTGCCCCCTCGAACGTCACCGAGAGTCCACTTCCGGGGACGAGTGAACCCTCTCGAATCCTGGCGAATTCGAGCGTCTGGCGGGGTGGGTCGGACGCACGGGCGGGTGTGGAACTCCTCGATCGGCCACTCCCGGGAATGGGCCGCGTGTCGAAACACGTGAAACCCAGGTCTCGAATCGCGTCGAGACACGTGCCCATCGCTTTCGTGGGGCGAACCGCGAGTGGCGTTTCCGGGATCCGGAGCGGTGTGTCCCGCTCTCTTGCTGTGGGCGTGGGGACAACCGACACGGAAACCCGGGTGGACCCGAGGGAGAGGGGAACGAAGGGAGCGAGCATGAACGACGTGTCGACGACCCTGTGGTCCGCTGCAGCGATTCTGAGATCGGTCGCGATCGGTTCGGATTGAATAATCGTGCCACCGGGCGCCGCTGTCGATCGGTCGAGGGTGGTACCCGTCACCTCGATGGATGGAGAACCCGCCGGCCCGAGTGCTCCATGTCGACTCTCGTCGTCGACTGCCGGAGGCGTCCATCCGGCCCGGAGTACGATTCCAAGCGCGTCGAGTACCTGATCAGTCGTTCCACCCCACACCTCGAGCGTCGCGTCGACCGACTCGCCCGGTCGGACCAGGTGGGGGAGAGTGATATCGATCGTCGCGGTACCGACCCGATTGCGGGCCAGGACGTGTGTCGTCCCCTGCGATCGAAACTGTGTCTTGGACTGGTCTGTCCCGCGATGGGAAATGGCCATAACACACGCCGGTCCTTCGTGATCCGGTAAGAACACTCGGACTCCGGTGGTGATGTCTCGGGACCCGGGTGGTCCTTCAGTACGGTCAGGCGTCGCGTTCGGACCTGAGTTCCGCGAGTTCCTTCTCGACTTCTGACTCGTCCACCCGGTCGTCGATTTCGGCCTCGATATCGGCGTCGGTCTGGACGGTTGCGGGTTCCTCCCCGTCCGCGGGTTCGGCTTCGTCTCCCTGATCGCGTTGCTCCTCGAGCGTCTCGAGTTCGGATTCGATGGCCCGTTCGTCCCTCCCCTGCTTCAGTTCGCGGTCGATCTCGTCCTCGTCCGAAATCGAATCCGACAGGACACCCCGGTCCTGCAGTTCGTCCATCGCGGCGGCCCGGGCTTCCATCTCCTCGGTGCGCTCGCTGGCGCGTTCGATGGCCCGGTTGACGTCCTCCATCTCGTCACCGACGCCTGAGATGGCCTCGGAGACACGCGTCTGGGCCTCGGCGGCCTCGTACCGGGCTTTCATCGTCTCCTTCTTCGTCCGGAACTCCTCGATTCGTCGCTCGAGGTCGGACTTCTTCTCCTCCAGACTCGACTGGGTGGATTCGAGATCGGATATCTGGTCCTCGAGGTCTTCGATCTGGGACAGTTTGGCCTGTTTCTTCTCCAGGGCCCGTTTCGCCAGGTCCTCTCTGTCCTGTCGCATCGCCTCCCGTGCCTGTTCGTTGTGTTTCGTGACGTTGTCCTCGAGTCGCTCCTGCTGTACTTCCAGGCGTTTCCGCTGGGCGGTGACGTCCGCGATGCCTTTCTCGACGTCTTTCAACTCGGAGCGCATCTGCTGGTAGGAGTAATCCAGGCTCTCCTGTGGGTTCTCCGCCCGTCCGATCAGTGCGCTCAGCTTCGATCGGATCACGAAGGAGAGGCGTGAAAGCAGTCCCATGACTCCTGATTACGTCTCCGGGGTTAAAACCCTCACCCGCCGGTATTCGAGATTATCAGCGAACTCGCTCCGTCTGTCCCGGGGGTGTCTGCGCGAATCGCGTACAGATATCGTCACCGTCTCGGATCCGATTGGAACGGCTGTGAAGGGGGAAAGGGCGAAGGGGGGAGGGGGGTGGCTCGACGGAGTCAACATGTATCCCTGGATTTCACCGCCGAACGAAACCCTATTTTACGACAATCCGTGAGTTGGCAGTACCCAGTATGGATAGTGTTTCAGGTGTTCTTCGCGTGTCCACGGCCCCCGGTGGGAGGATCGCGGGATGGTGATAGAGTACGTCCGGAACCTCTTTTCCGTCGACCGCCGCGTCCTCGCGCTCGCATTCGCCAGGGCCGTCGACTCCCTCGGCAATTCATTTCTCATCGTCGTTCTCCCGCTCTTCATCGCACATCTCCTCTCCGGGGGTGGCGGTGCCGGGGGTATCGTGATCGACCTGCTCGGCCTCGAGGTCGCCCTGCCACAGAGCCTCGCGGTCGGGATCGTCCTCTCGACGTTCGGATTTCTCAACAGTTTCAGCCAGCCACTGACCGGTCGATGGTCCGATACAACCGGTCACCGACGTGCGTTCGTGTTGATCGGACTGGGGGTACTCGCCGTCACCAACGTCTCGTACGTCTTCGCGAGCAGTTACCTCCAGATGTTCGTCATACGGGCGATTCAGGGGATCGGGGTTGCCTTCACCATTCCCGCCACGATTGCCCTCGTCAACGAACTGGCGACGGACCAGACCCGCGGCAACAACATGGGTGTCTTCAATACCTTCCGGTTGCTGGGATTCGGTCTCGGGCCCGTCGTGGCCGGCGGCGTGGTCCACGGGGGACCGTACGACCTCGGGCCCATCGTCGTCACCGGGTTTAACGCCGGGTTCGGTATCGCCGCACTCGGTGCCCTACTCGGCTTCCTGCTCGTGGTTCTGCTGGTGAGCGACCCCGATACCGTCGACGCCGCTGCCGAGGACGACCTCGAGATCGCGGTCCTCGATCAGAACCGCGACTCCGTCCTCGACCCCGTCTTCACGCTCGGAGTCGCCTCGCTCTTCATGGCCATCGGGATCGCCCTCCTCGCGGCCATCGAATCCCGGGTCAACGCACACCTGGATCAGGGTCCGTTCCTCTTCGGGATCGAGTTCGCCGCGTTCGTCCTCGCACAGGTGCTCTTGCAGGCGCCAATCGGGTCGGCGAGTGACACCTACGGGCGAAAACCGTTCGTCCTCGGCGGACTGCTCCTCCTCGCCCCGGCGACGCTCGCCCAGGGGTTCGTCACCGAGCCCTGGATGATGGTCGTCGCCCGGTTCGTCCAGGGGATTGCCGGTGCCGCAGTCTTCGCACCGGCCCTGGCGCTCGCCGGGGATTACGCACGCTCCGGTCAGTCGGGAACCCAACTCTCCGTCCTGACGATGGCCTTCGGCCTCGGGATCGCTATCGGGCCCCTCGTTTCGGGGGCGCTTGCAAGCATCTCCTACTCGACGCCGTTCGTCATTGGAGCAATCCTGGCGCTCCTCGGGGCAGGACTCGTCCACACACAGGTCCAGGACACGGTCCGGAACGAGGGTGAATACGTGCCCGAGCCGGCCGTGTCGGGAAGCGATTAGGGCGAGCGGGCGTCGAATCCCGTCACGGCGCCTCGACGCGGGTCCGACTCTGCTCGCGCATGAACTGCGGGAGGTACCAGTACCCACCCGCGAAAGCGCCCGTCGTGCCCGAGAATTTCCACCCACCGAAGGGCTGGGCCTGGACGAGTGCACCGGTCGTGGCGCTCGTGTCCCGGTTCGCGTAGCACATCCCCGATTCGATCTCCTCGAACCAGGTCTCGACCTCCCGGTCGTCCTCGGAGAAGATCCCCGCACACAGCCCGTACTCGCTGTCGTTCGCCTTTCGGATGGCTTCGTCGAGGTCGGTGACCGGATGGATCGTGAGAAACGGGAGGAAGTGTTCCTCGCGGGCGAGGACGTGGCCGTGGGGGACGTCGGCGACGACGGTCGGCTCCACGTATCGGCCTCGTGGGAGCGAAGCCGACTCCCGGGTCGACCCACCCGTCAGGACCGTTCCCGTCTCCCGGGCCGTCGCGACGATTTCCTCGTATCTCGAGAGCGCGTCGTCGTCGATGACGGGCGATACCACGGTGTCCCGGTCCCAGGGCGGCCCGACGGTGAGCGATTCGGTCACGGCAACGAGGCGTTCGGTGAACGCCGCCATGACGTCCTCGTGGACGTACACCCGCGAGGTCGCAGAGCATTTCTGGCCGGAGAAGGAGAACGCCCCCATTGCGACGCCGGAGACGGCCCGCTCGATGTCGGCGGCGTCGGTCACGATCACGGGGTTCTTCCCGCCGAGTTCCGCGATGACGGGTCCCCGCTTTCCCAGTTCGAGGAAGGTCCGCTGGATCTCCACCCCGACGGACCGCGACCCGGTGAAGGCGACGCCGGCCACGGAGTCGTGTTCGACGAGCGGCGTTCCCACTGCCCGTCCGCTCCCGGTGACGAGAGTGAGTACGCCGTCGGGCAACCCGGCGTCGGAGAGGACGTCGTAGAATTCGTGCGCGATCAGGGGCGTCGCGCTGGCGGGTTTGAGGACGACCGTGTTTCCGGTGATGAGCGCACCGGTCGTCATCCCCGATAGAATCGCGAGCGGGAAGTTGAACGGTGGGATGACCGCAAAGACGCCGTAGGGTCGGAGGAGGTTTTCCGTGTCCTCGCGGGGCGTGGGCCGGCCGGTGTCGAAGCGGTAGCCCTCGTGCCGTTCGAGTTCGCGGGCGTAGAACCGGAGGAAGTCGATGGCCTCGTCGACGTCCGCCATCGCTTCGGTACGGTTCTTTCCGTTCTCGAGGCTGATCGTTGCGGCGAGATCGAACTTCCGGTCGCGCACGATCTCGGCCGCCTCGCGGAAGATCTCGACGCGTGTCGTGTACTCGGTCTTCGACCACTCCTCGAAGGCCCCCGCTGCGGTCTCCACGGCCCGGTCGACTGTCGTCTCGTCGCCGGCGGCAAATTCGCCGATTTCGAGGGTCAGGTCGCCCGGAGCCCTGACTGTAATGGTCGACTCCTGTCCCGCGGCACTGGACTCAGATTCGACGTCGGATTCCTCGATCCGGTGTGGGTGGAACCGTCCGAGGTCGGCCCGGACCGACTCGACGGCCGCCTCGAAGGACTCGTGGAACGACTCGAGCGTCC
>JBDGTL010000054.1:9043-10624 GCA_042216905.1 Halodesulfurarchaeum sp. | reverse complement strand
AATAATACTATATAATAATACTATACAATGGGACTATATAATAATACTATACAATAATACTGTATGATAATACTATACAATGAGATTATATCATGAATACAGTAGAATTTTGTGAAACGGGCAAAAGCATAACGAAAATTTTGACATTATAATATGGAGAATAACAAAATAACTCAGTATATAATAAGTGACTGTTAACCATTATTAATATAAAATGAATCTGCAATGATTAATTGAATTGACATACAATTAAGGATATGAAATAATCAATCTATCAATCAATAATAACAAATGTAATATTAATCAAAACAAAATTATTAATAGATATAATAACAATTTAAAAATAACTATTGAAACACCAGGCGGGGATTCCCACGCCCCCCGACACCAATCAATATATGCGTTCGGGAACGAAATGACATCTAATGGCGGACGCGGGTCTCTCGCTGGACATCGATCCTCACGTTCATTCCGAGGACTCCTACGACGGTCGCGACCCGGCCGAACTTATTCTCGAACACGCAGAAGACACCGAACTCGACGGGGTCGTGATCACCGACCACGACGCCATCGAGGAGTCAAAACGGGCCGCTTCCATGGCGCCGGACTACGGATTGGTCGGGATACCCGGCGTCGAGGTTTCCACGGCCGCTGGCCACCTCCTCGGCCTGGGCGTCGAGGAACGGCCGACGCCAGGACAGTCGCTCATCGACACCGTGGACGAAATCCGGGATCTCGGCGGCATCGCAATCGTCCCGCACCCGTTCCAGCGAAGTCGACACGGAATCAGGAAGCGCCGGATCGTTGGATGTGACGGGATCGAGGTCTACAACTCGATGCTGTTTACCGGCTACCGGAACCGCCGGGCGAACTCCTTTGCCGAACGGTGGCAGATGCCCAAACTCGGGGGGAGCGACGCCCATTCGATTCGCTACGTCGGGCGGGCCTACACCCGGATTCATCTCGATCACCTCGACCCCGACACGGATCCGGCAGACGTGACGGGATCGACCGTTATCGAGGCTATTCGCGCGGGGGAAACTGACCTCGGGGGGAGACGGACGCCGGTCCCCCGGAGCGCTCGACAGTACGGGCGGGGTGTTCTCCGAAAAAGTGCGTACCTCCTCACGTCTCGACTCCCGTTCGTGGAGCCCCGACCTGCCTCCATGCAACGGTTTTGAAGCGCGGGCCTCTGCGTAGCACACAATCCCATTCTCCCGACTGGGTCCCTCCGCCCGGGACCGCGGAACCCAAATCCCCTGGCTCCCACCCAACTGTATATGGCTTCCAGGACTGGCGCTGACTTGGTTCGAGAGACACTCGAACGATACGGTGTCACGCACGTCTTCGGCAACCCGGGGACGACTGAATTGCCGGTGGTCCGGGCGATCACCGAGAGCGATATCGAGTACGTCCTCGGCCTCCACGAAGACGTGGCAGTCGGAATGGCGGCCGGGTACGCCCAGACCCGACGGTACCACGCCGACACCGACGATTCGGTCCTCCCACTCGGCGTGGCGAACCTCCACCTCGCACCCGGTCTGGCACACGGCCTCGGGAACCTCTACAACGCCGCGTTCA